>CAZLPE010000093.1:0-5016 GCA_964561325.1 uncultured Flavipsychrobacter sp. | reverse complement strand
TTGCATATCGATTGGCAGAAGAAGTTGATTCAATACATAAGGGAACTGAACCCTAATGTACAGGTTATATTAGCCACCCATTCACCGGCAATTATTATGGAAGGTTGGCTGGATAAGGTGCAGGAAGTAAGCGATTTGATAACCCTCGACCGTAAAGCGCCTGCCAATGCCGCCAAGTAGTTTGATTGGAAATTTGAATTCTGATTTTATTGGCGCGCAAAACAGAATGAAACCACAAAATGCGCCAAGAAAAATTGTAGTGTATGTGGAGAGCTTTGATGATATTTCGTTTTGGCGAAACGTACTCAAAGCTTACGAATCAGCAAATTTGTTTTTTGAAATAGTAACGGCAACAAGTAAAGGAAAGTCTAAGGTACTCGCTATTGGCAAGGAGGTTTTGAAAATTAACACTGGTGTAAACCTAATCGGATGCGTGGATAGCGATTACGACTACTTATTGCAGGGGCATACGCCGCAATCAAAACACGTAAACGATAATCCGTACATTTTCCAAACGTATACATACGCAATCGAGAATTTTTTGTGCTTTAGCGAATCGCTACATTCAGTGATTGTACAGGCTACAAATAATGATGTGCGATTGATTGATTTTGATACGTTGTTGATAGATTATTCGAGAATTATATATAGGCTCTTTCTTTGGAACATTTATTTCAGAAAAGCGAACGATGATGTAGCTTTTTCCTTTTCTGATTTTTGCAAATTGATAATATTAAACGGGCCAATTGATATTTTGGATAATGGCGTACAGTTATTACAAAGAGTAAAAGTTAGAGTTGATGCAAAAGTAGCAGAATTAGAAGCGCTCTATACTGAAGCCTTACCAGATATCGATCATATAGCCGTTGATCTTGAGGCGCTTGGTGTAAATGAACGAAATACATACCTTTTTATACAAGGACATACGTTGAAAGATAATGTTGTACTTATGGTTTTAAAGCCGTTAAACAACCATTTGGTAAACATGGCTATTGAACAAATTAAGCAAAATGCTGCACATCGCGTGCAGTTGATCAACGACGTAAATCATTACCGAAATAGTAGAATAAGTATAGACGCCGCATTAAATCTCAACACCGAATTCAAAAACTGTTTCCTTTTCAAAAAGTTACAGGCTGATTTAGATAGATATATCAATGAACTTGGTAGTATATAATAGATCGGGTAGCTAAGCCTGAGCAATTGTGTTTGCGCAACAATACCCACTCTCCAAAATCCCCTAACCATATTTCGTTATTTATTGGTTAACGGCCAATAACATACGTGTTTTCGCTACTGTTTTTATAGATTTACAGTTGAAAGTTCTCGTATATGCGAACTGCTCTTAGCGCTGAAAAAACGTTACAACAACATTTTTTTGCCGCTAATGATCGCGGTTATTGTGTATACTTAACTATTGTATTATTTTAGTGCAAATATTCATTATGAAGAAATATTTACTGTCGAAATCGTTGCTGTTGGCTACGGTTTTAAGCGGATTGAGCTTAGATATGTCGGCTCAAACAACCTATAACTTTAGTTATACCGGGGCTGTGCAGACCTGGACGGTTCCAACCGGAGTGACCAGCGTAAACATTGACGCGCAAGGCGCTGCGGGCGGCGCCGCTACCTCGTCGCTGGGCGTTACTACTCCCGGCAAGGGCGGTAGGGTGCGCGGCACACTTGCTGTTACCCCCGGCACAGTGCTGTATGTATATGTAGGCGGCGCAGGCGGCGCTGGGCTGAGCACAGGCGCTACCGGCGGCTTCAACGGCGGCGCAGGCACTGCATCTTACTTTTCTACTTATTCTGGCGGCGGCGGCGGCGGCGCCTCCGATATACGCATTGGCGGCGTTGCGCTGGCCAACCGTGTAGTAGTGGCTCCCGGCGGCGGCGGCGCAGGCTACAACGGCGCATGCCCGGCTACTAACCAGCCCGGCGGCGACGGCGGCGGTATGGCAGGCGCAGACGTAACTACCTGCGATGGATCGCTAACAGGCTATACTATTGTGCATACAGGCGGCGGCACCCAAACAGCCGGCGGCGTAGGCGGCAAACTAAACAACCTGACGACTACCTATACCAACGGCAGCGACGGTATGCTGGGCGCCGGCGGCGCTAACAATGCCGGCGGCGGCGTGGGCGGCGGCGGCGGCGGCGGATACTATGGCGGCGGCGGCGGCACATGGATGGGCGGCGGCGGCGGATCGGCATATGTAAACGCCGGTCTGATAACAGGAGCCGTTATGACAGCTGGCTACAATGCTGGAGCCGGCATGGTAAGCATTACCTCTGCATGCGCTACGCCAACTGCGGGCGCTATTGTTGGTCCTTCTGCTATTTGCGTGGGTTCTTCATCATCGCTCACCAACCCAACGGGCACACCCGGCGGCGTATGGAGCAGCAGCAACACAGCAGTAGCCACCGTAAACCCTGCTACCGGACTGGTAACAGCAGTGTCGGCGGGTATGGTTACTATCAACTATACAGTTACCAACACATGCGGCAGCGCAACAGCAGCTACCATGATGACCATCAACCCCGCTACGCTACCAGTAGTTGGCGGCGGTTCGTTGTGCGCAGGCAATACGCTTACGCTTACCAATGGCAATGCCGGCGGAGTATGGAGCAGCAGCAATCCTGCGGCGGCTACTGTAAACGCTATCACAGGCGTGGTTACAGGCGTAGCGGCCGGATCGGCTACCATCAACTATGCGGTGGCTTGCGGCGTTACATCGGCAGTTGTTAATGTATCTACAGCTCCGGCGCCTATTTCGGGCGTTATCAATATTTGCGCGGGCGCATCTTCTACGCTTACCTGCCCTACGCCCGGCGGCGTATGGACGAGCAGCAACCCTGCAGTAGCAACAGTGGGCGCTACTACCGGATTGCTTACCGGCATCAGCACAGGCGCAGTTACTATTACTTATTCTACCGGCGGCAGCTGCGTAGCTACTAAGCCAATTACCGTTAATTCTCTGGCAACTATATCTGGCGGCACAAGCGCTTGTCTGGGTCAGACAATCACCCTTACCAATTCGGTTTCCGGCGGCATATGGAGCAGCAGCAATCCTGCCGTTGCGCATGTAGGCGCTACTACCGGCGTGGTAACAGGCATTTCTTTGGGTGCGGCTACCATAACCTACTCAGTAGGCGGCTGCTACACCACATCGCCAATGACGGTTTCTTACATTACCTCTATATCTGGTCTTACCACGCTCTGCGCCGGACAGACTACTACGCTTACATCGAGCGGCGTTGGCGGCACATGGAGCAGCAGCAATCCTGCAATAGCTACCGTGGGTCTTACTACCGGTCTGGTAACAGGCGTAGCGGGCGGCGTAGCAACCATCACCTACACTATCGGCACCTCTTGCCGCTCTACAATAGCTATTACGGTAGGCTCTATGGCGCCTATTACCGGAGCTACAGGTATTTGTATGGGCAACTCTACAACGCTTACATGCGCAGCCCCCGGCGGCACATGGAGCAGCAGCAACCCTACCCGCGCTGCAATAGGCATGGGTTCGGGCATTGTTACGGGCATAGCGGGCGGCGTGGTTAACATCACTTATGCCATAGGCTCATGCCGTTCTATAGTACCGTTTACCGTAGGCGCTACAGCGCCTATCAGCGGCCCGGCTACTTTGTGTCTTGGTCAGTCTGCTTCGTTTACCAATCCATACACAATGGGTACCTGGAGTTCGAGCGATGCAGGCGTTGCTTCTGTAAATCCTACATCGGGCGTAGTTACTACCGTATCTGCGGGAGCGGCTACTATATCTTACGTATCTGGCGTATTGGGTTGTTCGGTTTCTAAAGCCCTTACCGTATACGATGCAGCGCCTATTACATCGTCGGGCAGCGTATGCGTGGGTATGGCTACTACAGTAAGCGATCCGGTAACGGGCGGCACATGGGCGAGCAGCGATGCGCGCATTGGCTCGGTAGACAGAGTATCGGGCGTGGTTACGGGTGTATCGGGCGGTTATGTAACGCTTTCTTACACTAACCCTTACGGATGCCTTACAACAGCGCCTTTTGTAGTAAATCGTCGTTCTCCTGTTACTGGTCCTAACCGTGTATGCGAAGGACAGGTAATTACCCTTACCAATGCTGAAGGCGGCGGCACCTGGGTCAGCAGCGACCCAACTATGGCGTCTGTAGGCCTTACTACCGGCCTTGTTCGCGGTTTTGTAGCAGGGTCGGTTACTATGACGTATACGCTCTATTCCGGTTGCGCATCTACATGGAATGTAACTGTAAACCCAATGGCGCCTATCATGGGCGTAGGCGCAATGTGCGTAGGCACATCGTCTATCATGTCGGACGCTACACCTGGCGGCACCTGGACCAGCAACAATCCTGCAATTGCTACCATCGTGCCAAGCACGGGTGTGATTCGCGGTATGACCAACGGCAGCGTTACTATATCTTATACGGTGTTTAGCACAGGCTGCCGCGCTACGGCACCGGTGTATATTATATCTTGCGCAAGAGAAGGCGAAGAAACAGCAGGCGAAACATTGCCAGAGGCAAACACAGCGCTGCGCGTGTTCCCTAACCCTAACAGAGGCGAATTTGTGATTAGCGGCGCCCTTGCCGCTACCGACGACGCTAATGTGACCATAGAAATAATGGACATGGTAGGTAAAGTAGTGTACCAAACCAATACAGTAGCCACCGGCGGTAAAATAAACGAGCGCGTTCAGCTGAACGGCAACATAGCCGGCGGTATGTACCTGCTCAACATTCGCAGCGAAAAAGAAAACGCTGTTTACCATTTTGTAGTGGGTCAGTAAAATACTATCTGTTTACAGCATACAAAGGGTCGGGTAATTCCGGCCCTTTGGCGTTTTGTAGGGCCTACCCCCGAAAAATATACTGTAATACTCCGTATAAATAAAAATATTATTCTATTTTTATACAGACAACCTAAGACCGCACTATGAAACGCCTGCTCACTTTATTGTTACTGTTTGTTTGCTCTGTATGTATGGGGCAGGTGAATTTGGT
>CAZLPE010000092.1:0-15099 GCA_964561325.1 uncultured Flavipsychrobacter sp. | reverse complement strand
GGTATAATTCATACCTGCCTATTACCCCCACCAAAAAAAACGTAGCCCGCAGCACAAGGCCGCAGGCTACATCCATTAATCACACCAACATTCTTTATTGCATTCCGGCTTTCGCCTTGTTTTTCATTTTCTTCACCCAATCTTTAAACCTAAAGCTGAGCAGGCACATAACCGGCACCGCTATAAGCGTCAGGAAGGTGGCAAAGCTAAGGCCATAGATCATGGTCCATGCCAGCGAAGACCACAGGGCTGCGCTGTCGCCGCCAAAGTAGATGTGCGGGTTCAGCTCGCTAAACAGCGTGCCAAAGTCTATGTTCAGCCCCACTGCCAGCGGTATCAGCCCCAGTATGGCGGCGGTGGCGGTGAGCAATACCGGCGTCATTCTGGTTCTCCCGGCCTCTACTATAGCGTCGTATGGGGTCATGCCTTCGTGCAGCATCATATCCATAAACTCTACCAGCAATATACCATTGCGCACCACTATGCCAGCCAGCGCCACAATACCTATACCGCTCATTACCATAGAGAAGGTGTTGCGAAACAGGGCATAGCCCAGCATTACGCCCGTGATGCTAAACAATACTTCGCTCATAATAATAACAGTGCGGCTCAGCGAGTTGAACTGCATGATCAGTATCAGGAAGATAAGCATCATAGATATACCCATTGCGCTGCCCAAAAACGCGCCTGTCTCGGCCTGCTCTTCCTGCTGTCCGCCCATTCTTATGGTCATAGATGCAGGAGCCCGGAAGTCGTTTATCTCGCGCTGCACAGCGGCCACCACATCATTTTCCACAAATCCGGATATTACGTTGCTCGATAGCGATATAATACGTTTCTGGTTTTTGCGCTTTATGCCGCCATAGGTGTTGCCATAATGCACATCGGCAAACGAGCTCACCGGCACAGTGCGTATTATGCCGCCCATGCCCATGTCGCGGTATATTATGGGCATATTGCGTATAGCGTCCACATCGCTTTTCTGGTCTTGCACCAGGCGCAGGTTTATCGGATAGTCGTCGTTAGCGTCTCTAAAGCGCGATACTTCTTTACCAAATATAGCAGTACGCAGATTCATAGCCACCGCATAGGTCGATATGCCTTCGTTGTTCATGCGTTCGCGATTCAGGTCGAACACTATTTCGGGTTTGTTGGCGTCAAAGTCGCTCCGCAGTTCTTCTACGCCGGGCACCTGCTTGGCTTTCAGGTAGCGTTTCAGCTTTTCAGATGTTGCCACCAGGGTATCCAGGTTTTCGCCGGTTATTTCTATCACTATCGGCTTGGGCAGCGGCGGTCCGCCGCCTTCTTTATCCACCGTCACTTCAGCGCCCGGATAAGACCTTACCGCCTCCCTGATACGCTCCATATAGGTGGTGGTGCTTTGCCCGTGCCGTTCGCCATATTCCACATAGGCCACCGTTATTTTGCCCTTGTTGGGGAAGTCGCCTATTTCGCCGCCATTGGGGTCTACGGCGTCTACCGTTACATTGGCTATCACCGATTTTACTATCGGGTTTTTCTTGCCCGTAGCGGGGTCGTTGCCCAGCACATCATTCACTTTCTTCTCCAGTTTGCGCATCACATCGCTGGTATATGCCTGATCTGTACCCACCGGCAGGTTGAGGTACACATAGGTAAAGTTGGGCTCGGCCGACGGGAAGAACACAAATGGCGGGTTGCGCCAAACATACAGCGCTATAGACACCGGCAACAACACCAGCGTAACCACAAACACCATTACCGGACGGGCCAGCGCTTTTTTCAGCCAGCGGGTGTACCAATCCTGAAACGCGGGCCACAACTTGTTTTGGAAGGCGCTGATCCATTTAGAGAATACATACTTCTCTAACATGATAAACAAGTAGATGAACATTACAAAGTTGCCCACGCCAAACGAATGCGACAGATAAAACAGTACGGCAATGGCAATGAATATTACAGACAATACCTTGTCTGATTTAGTAAACTGGCGTTTTTTAGGCGAATGATCTTCGGGCTTCATGAAGCTAACCGCAAACACCGGGTTGATGATATAAGCCACCAGCAGCGACGCTACCAGAGTAATAATAAGCGTGATGGGCAGGAAGAACATGAAACTACCAATAACACCCTTCCAGAAAGCCAATGGTATAAAGGGCATAAGCGTAGTAGCCGTGCCCGACAGCACAGGCAAAAACACCTCGCCGGTGGCCATTTTGGCGGCCTTCTTTATGTCCATCTTACCGTTGTCGAAGATGCGGTGCGTGTTTTCTATTACCACAATGGCATCGTCTACCACTATACCCAAAGCCAGCAAGAACGAGAATAGCACAATCATGTTGAGCGTAAACCCTATACCCGGCAGCACCAAAAAGGCAATAGCGCAAGACAAAGGCACCGACAATGCCACAAACAACGCATTGGTAACGCCCATGAAGAACATGAGGATGATAGTAACCAGCAAGAAACCTATAATAATGGTATTGATAAGATCGTGCAGGGTATTGCGGGTGGCTTGCGACTGGTCGCCGGTGGTTACCACGGTCAGTTCCTTGGGCAGTTCGCCCTTTTTCTGCATGTCTTTTACCAGCGCCTCTATCTTATCAGATGCCTCTATCAGGTTGGCGCCCTTAGCCTTGATAACGTTCAGGGTTATTACATTCTTGTTGTCCAGGCGCGCATAGCTTTTTTGCTCTGCAAAGCTGTCTACTACATTGGCAATGTCTTTCAGGTATATGCTGTTGCCGCGCTGGTTTTTGATGATGATGTTGGCAATTTGTCCGGCATTCTTAAACTCATTGCGAATGCTCATTACACGCTTTTGGTTGGTCATAGACACCTCGCCCGCAGTGGTCGATACGTTTTCCATGGCTATGGCGCGGTCTATATCGTCAAACGTTAGTCCGGCGGCCTGCATTTTATACATATCCACATTTATCTGCACCTCGCGGTCCAGCGATCCTACCCTATTCACGCGCTTTATTTCCTTGAGCGCTTCAATATTGTCTTTTACCTTATCGGCATACTTCTTCAATCGGTTCAGGTCGTAGTTGCCCGATATGTTTACCGAAAGTATGGGCAGTTCAGAAAGGTCTATATCTTTCACCTCTGGCTGAAACGGCAGATTTTTGGGCAGGTCTTGTTTGGCCTTATCTACCCCGTCTTTTACATCCTGCTTAGCCTTGTCTACTTTTACATCGGTGTTAAACTCTACTATTACTACCGAATAGTCTTGAAACGAATTGCTGGTTACCTTTTTTACGCCTGTCAGGTTCTTTACCTGTTTTTCTATGGGCTTTGTTACCAGATTCTCCATATTCTCCGGCGATGTGCCGGGGTATACGGTTTGCACTATTATCTGCGGAATTTTTATTTCCGGAAACTGCTCCTTAGGCAGATTTATGTAGGCCATCAGTCCTACAAGGGTAATAATGATGGTGATAATATACGTAGCCGTGCGATTATCTATCGCCCAACTAGATGGTTTAAACTCTTTGAATACGTCTTTCATGTTCAATATTATTGATACAATAGTTATTTAATTCTGTATTATACCGCCGGCGCAGGTAGCATACCTGGCCGCGGCAGATAGGCGTGGCGCTCTACTATTGCACCGATACATGCATACCATCTTCCATAGCTTCGTAGCCGGCAGTTATCACCTTGTCGCCGGGGTTCAGGCCGGTCAGTATTTCTACCAGTCCGTTGGCATTGTGACCGGTAGTTACTTTTACCAGCTTTGCCTTGTCGCCAACGGCTATGTACAGCATTTCGCCCTGCGATGTTTTCTGTATTACAGATATTGGCGCTATCAGCGCTTTAGGGTTGCTGTAGTTAGATATTTTCATGATGCAAGACATATTGGGGTGCAACTTGCTGCTTGGCGCCAGGCGCACCTGCACCATAAATGCGCGCGATACCGGATCTACCGCTTGCGACACATAAGTGAGGCTGGTTTTTATAGTGTCGTTGGCATCTTGCAACACCAGATACACAGGATCGCCCTGCTTCACCTTGCCCAGGTAGTTTTCGCCAAGATTGGCCTCGGCTTTCAGCTTATCGTAGCTCACTACGCGAATGCCGTTCATGCCCGGCGATGCTATCTCGCCCACTTTCAGATTCACCGCATCTATTATACCAGATATCGGCGATACTATTCTATACAGGTCGCGTTGCGCTTTCAGGGCTACCAGTTGCTTTTGTGCGCCTTCGTAGCTGGCCTTAGAGGTCATCAGCTGTATTTCGGTGCCTATATTCTGCGCCCACAAGTTTTGTTGTTTCTCGTATACCGATTTCAGCAATGCCAGTTGCGGCCCCATTGACTCTATCTGCTGTTCTATCACAGTAGCGTCCAGTTGAGCCAGTAGCGCGCCCTTGCTTACTTTTTGGCCGGTTTGCACCAGTATGTTTTTCACTGTGCCGGGGGCCTGCGTGGTAGCCAGTACGTTCTCGTCGCCGGTTATTTGCGAGTGCACTTCTACAAACGAATTGAACTGTGTGGGCTCTACAACCTGCACCAATACAGGCGTTACCTTCACTGAGTCTTTCTTACCGGTAGCCTCCAGTTGTTTGATCTTGAGGTCTATATCGCCTCTTTCTTTTTTTAGTTTAGCAAGTTCTGCCGCTTTATCGGGATTGTTGCTGCAGGATGCAAAAACAAGGGCAGGTATCAGCAAATAAATTAAACGTTTCATTTATGTTGTGTTTGGTAGTTATTGTGTTTGGTTTGGTTGTCTGTTTAGTTTTTTATAGGTCGCCATGCGCTTTTTTCAGATCGGCCTCGGCGTTTATTATTTCCAGTAGCGAGCTGAAGTAGTTATTTTGCGCACGCAGCAGTTCAGTTTGCGCCTGCGTTACCTCTATGTTGCTGCCTACGCCTGCCTTGTACTTACGCTGCGCCAGGTCCAGCACGCTCTGCGACAGATCTACATTCCTGCGCTGGCTCTGCACCTGCAACACTGCATTTTTCAATGCCGATTTACCCTGCGCATTCTGGAAGTCTATCGTAAGCTTCAAATTATCTATATTGTTCTTCGTCTTTTCAATATTCAGTTTGGCTTCTTTTACCTGATTCACTCTCACAAAACCATTGAATATTGGTATGTTCAATGCCAGACCCAACGTTGAGTTTGCCCAGTATTTATCGAACAGCAAGATGTCGTTAAACTTGTTGGAACCATAGTTGCTACCATAAGCCCAAAAGCCGCTCAGCGATGGCAATGCCGACAACTTGTACCTGCGCAGGTTAAATTCGTTGAGTTTCAATACTGTATTCACCAAAGCGAATTCCGGAACGCGCTCGTACGAGCTTTGTTCGCCCAGCAGGGCTGCCACTGCATTTTTCCGGTCTTCCAGCGCTGTGTCGGTAAGTACTATGGGTGTGTTGATATCCATACCTAACTGGTACTTCAGCATCTGCTCGGTCATAGTCAGCACATTGCCTATCCTTATACTATCCGATGCCAAATTGTTTATCTGTACGCTGGTACGGTCTACATCTATTTTTTCTGCAAAACCATTGGCGCGGGTCACCTCCAGATCGTGCTCCAGACTGCGGGCATACACCAGCGAGTTTTTCAATATATCGTACTGACGGTAAGCAATAACCAGCGAATTGTAGGCTTTGTATATATTATATTTCAGACCGGTTTCGGTAACCTTGCCAGATTGCTTCACCATCTCCAGCGCTGCGCTGCGGGCTTTCAGGGCAATCATCACACTACCATCAAACAGCAACATGCTGGTGGTAACAGATGCCGACGCTGCATAGGGCACGGTAAACGCAATAGGGATAAGCGTGCCGGGAGGCGCCGCGCCAAAAGCGCTGCCGTCTACAAACGAACGTTGTGGAATGTTGAATTTGTTGAAATCGACCTTACCATTCACATGCGGATACGCGGCAGATGCAGTCTGGTTGTTTTGAGCCTGCTGAATCAAAACATCCAATTGCGCATTCTTGATTGTATAGTTGTGCTTCATAGCATAGTCCATACAGTCGTTCAAACTCAGTTTTACCGGCTGTTGGGCAAAAACCGATTGGGTTATCAGGGTAACACTTGCTAAGGCAATACAGAACCTTCTCATATTTTATTTTCTTGCTTTAAATATTTCTCTTTATACGTTAGATACAACTTTTCGCCTTCGGGCGTCATAATGCCATACATAAAATGCTCGCCTATTTCCAGCGCCACAGCCATAAGGCTCATTCTGTCGCTCACCATAAGGCTTGGCTGCATGATCATAAACGACGACTCCAGCCTGTAGCGGGCCATAAGGTCGGCATTAACCTCTTTTCTGTACAACCCCTCCTTTATACCCTGCTCTATGTTTTCGCGCATCATAGCTACATCCCTTTCCATCAGCATATCTCTAAAAGATTTATGCGCTTCCGGAAAAAACCGCTGCAACTCAAACATAGCCATCGGGTTGATCCGCTTAAACATGGCATCGAAATAGGCCAGTAGCTTTACCATTGCCTCAATAGCATTTTCAGCCCCTTTCAGTGTGCTGGAGCAAGTTTCGGTAGTCTGTTTTTTATACCACAATACCGATTCGTTTACCACCTCCTGTTTGTTGGCAAAATGCTGATACAAAGTCTTTTTCGATATGCCCGCTCTGCGAGATATATCGTCCATAGTAATTGTTTTGAAGCCGTATTGGCTAAACAACTCTATCGACGCGCTCAATATTTTCTTTAGTGGCTCCATATTTCAAATCGGGAGCAAAACTAAGAAAACTTTTTTCACAAAAATAGTTTCCTGCGTATCGATTGTAATTATATGGTCATTTTGCTGTACCCACAAGGCAGTTTTAACGCTTTTTAACAACCCACCGAGCTGCGCACTGCATTAACAAACGCCTCGTTAAAGCGGAGTCAATGATATAATAATTGGGCCGACCGCGACCGTTATTTATTTGTGAATTTATTTCGCCAGCATGTAACCGTATGAGCGTCCAGACCGCTCAACAACGCCAAAACAGCATAAAAGCACAACAAACGATTGATAATGATAACCTTAGCGTCATAAATAGCAGACATTGCCATTAATTCTGCGCACCCTATTCTAAATACTTGCATCACTGAGTATATTTGCGACAATTAAGCGTAATAATGCAATGATTGTTTACGGCGCAAGCGGACACGGCAAGGTTATAATCGAGATATTGGAAAATATCAACACGCCCAATATTACCATATGGGACGATGCCGACCGGCTGCCTGTTTGGCAATATCCCGTACAAAAACCTCTGGCCACCGGCGTGCCCGACAACGAACAAATGATCATTAGCATAGGCGTAAACGCCACCCGCAAGCGCGTAGCCGAACGCTGGGGTAACAATGTGCGCTTTGGCAAAGCCATACACTCGTTTACCAACATATCTAAACGCGCCAAAATAGGCGAAGGCACAGTGGTAATGGCCGGCGCGGTGATAAACGCCGATACCGTAATAGGAAAGCACTGCATAATAAACACTACAGCGTCTATAGACCACGACTGTGTACTGGCCGACTATGTGCATATATCGCCCAACGCAACGCTGAGCGGCGATGTGCATGTGGGCGAGGGCACGCACATTGGCTCGGGCGCGGCAACCATACAGGGCATACGCATAGGCAAATGGTGCAACATAGGCGCCGGCGCCGTAGTGATAAAAGATATACCCGACTATGCCACGGCTGTTGGCAATCCTGCGAAAATTATAAAAATAAAAACACCATAAAAATGAGCGCTAAAATCTGGATGTCATCGCCACACATGGGCGGCACAGAAGAGCAATATGTAAAAGATGCGTTTGCCACCAACTGGATAGCCCCTCTGGGTCCGAATGTTAATGGGTTTGAACAGGATTTGTCGCTGTTTCTGAACAACGATAGTCATGTGGCGGCGCTCAGTTCCGGCACTGCTGGTCTGCACCTTGCGCTGGTATTGCTGGGCGTAAAAGCCGGCGATGAAGTGATATGCCAGTCTATGACGTTTTCGGCAACGGCAAACCCTATTACCTATGTGGGCGCCAAACCGGTGTTTGTAGATAGCGAAACAGACACATGGAATATGTCGCCCGAATTGCTGGAAACAGCTATAAAAGACCGGATGGCAAAAGGCGCCAAACCCAAGGCAATAATACCTGTGCACCTGTATGGCATGCCTGCCAAGATGAACGAAATTATGGCTATAGCCCGCCAATATGATATACCGGTAATAGAAGATGCCGCCGAGGCATTGGGCTCATCTATCAATGGGCGGATGTGCGGTACTTTCGGCGACATTGGCGTGCTATCATTCAATGGCAATAAAATCATTACTACATCGGGCGGCGGCGCATTGGTGTCGCAAAACGAGCAGGTAGTGTCAGAAGCGCGCTTTCTGGCTACGCAAGCCCGCGACGCAGCCCCACACTACCAGCACAGCAAAATAGGGTACAACTACCGCATGAGCAATCTGTGCGCCGGCGTAGGCCGCGGCCAAATGGAAGTGCTGGCTACCCGCATAGCCCAGCGCCGCAACATATACAACCAATACTATACCAAGCTGAACGGTAAAAAAGGCATATCCTTTGTAAACGAACCCAATGGATACTTCAGCAACCGCTGGCTAAGCACAATACTCATCTACCCGACGGAGGCTGGATTTTCGAGAGAGGATTTGCGACTGGCTTTCGAAAAAGAAAATATAGAAACACGCCCGCTGTGGAAACCTATGCACCTGCAGCCCGTTTTTGAGGACTGCGCCTACTATGGCAATGGAATAGCCGATCAACTATTTGCAGACGGGCTCTGCCTGCCTTCCGGCTCAAACCTAACCGAAGAGGAAATGAAACGCATTTTCGATGTGTTCGATGCATTTATAGCATAATACGTACCAAAACTAATCTGCAAACCCAAAACAAATTTGAACAAGCATACCAATACACAAATATGAGCGCACCTGCAAAAAAGCAAGACCGGTTCCATTTTTTAGACGGATTCAGAGGGATCGCCATTGCAATGGTTGTATTTGCACATGCCTTTATGGCCAACATACTGAAGGTCATAGACAGCTTTCATATTCCATATATCGGGCACCTGTTTACAGACTTCATCTCGTCGGGTCTCGATCTGTTTTTTGTGCTCAGCGGCATGGTAATACTTCGGCCTTACCTCCGCAGGGAGCGCAAATTTGAGGTGTGGGATTATATAAAACGCCGCATGAAGCGCCTATACCCACCTTATTTTTTTGCGCTTATATTCGGGGCGTTTGTAGTGTGGTTTAACAATGCATTCCCCACATGGTATAACGAACGGGGTATGCGTATGGAGTTTTCGTGGCTGGAAACACTGAAAGAAGCGGGCATTGTAAACATAAACGCCATGTACTACAACCTTGCATGGTGGAGCTTAAATGTAGAAATAGTGTTTTATATACTGGTTCCGCTTATTATTCTGCTGTTTCCGCTACCGCACAAGCTCAGCGACCGCAAGCTGTATACCATACTGGGCTTTTCGCTGGTAGGCACCGTAGCCTTACAGTTTTTCTGCACATACAACTTCCCTATTGTGTTCAACTTCACGCACATTGCCACAAACATCGGCATGTTTATGGAGTTTCCGGTATGCTTTATGATGGGCGCTTTTCTTGCCACCCGCGATCTGGAGATGAAACACGCAAAAGTATTTCTTACCGTGGGCGGCTTATTGGTAGTAGGCTCGGTATTCTATGTACCGTTTATTGGCATGCGCTACTCGCCATTTGCCCACACCGGCTATGGCGTGCTTTCGGGTGGCCTTATCATAATGGGACATAAAATAAAATCGTTTCGCGACTTCTGGAGCAAGCCCATATTTGTATGGCTTGGCGAACGCTCCTATTCGCTATATCTGGTACACTTGTCGGTATTTTATCTCACCGACAATCTGGTGTCGCACATAACTCCTGAACGAAATATATACTATGGCATACTTACACGCGGCATATGTATACCCATGTCGTTTTTTGCGGCTATGCTACTGTTCCATTTTGTAGAGCGCAAGTATACAAAGGGGCTTGTAACCGCTAATATTTTCTGGCCATTCCCGCTATCTAAACTTGCGGAGGCAGTGCACGGCGAACGTCCGGCAAAAGCAAATGCGCCTATTGCTAACCAATAACCAACCAACTAAAATTGACAATTATGAACATACAATGGCAGCAAGATATAGAAGCAGTTTTTGCAGACAGGTCGTTGCTTAAAGACGAGGCATACATAGCGACAATACGAACAATTATAGAAGAAGTAGATAAAGGTCGGTTGCGCGTAGCCTCGCCTACCGCCGACGGCTGGCAAGTAAACGAGTGGGTAAAAAAAGCTATACTACTCTATTTTGGCATACAGCAAATGCAAACCTGGGAGTCGGGGCCAATGGAATTTTATGACAAAATGTTGCTAAAACATGGCTATGCCGAGCTGGGCGTGCGCGCTGTGCCGCATGCCGTGGCCCGTTACGGAGCCTTTGTAGCCCGCAATGTGGTGCTTATGCCCTCTTATGTCAACATCGGCGCTTATGTAGACGAAGGTACAATGGTAGACACCTGGGCTACTGTGGGCTCTTGCGCACAAATAGGCAAGGGCGTGCACCTGAGCGGCGGCGTAGGCATAGGCGGCGTACTCGAGCCGCTACAAGCTTCGCCGGTTATCATCGAAGATGGATGTTTCATTGGTTCGCGCTGTATAGTGGTAGAGGGAGTTATTGTAGAAAAAGAAGCGGTGCTTGGCGCCAATGTGGTACTTACCCAAAGTACAAAAATAATAGACGTTAGCGGCCCTGAGCCTATTACCTACAAAGGCCGCGTGCCTGCGCGCAGCGTGGTAATACCCGGAAGCTATACCAAAAGTTTTCCCGCCGGCGACTATCAGGTAAGCTGCGCGCTGATTATTGGTACCCGCAAAGCATCAACCGACCTGAAAACCAGCCTAAACGATGCGCTCCGCGACTTTAATGTATCGGTATAAATAATGCTAAATATAACCTCTATGCCCCCATTATTACTGAAGATAGACTGGACTTTTCTTGACCAATATTATATGGGCGAGACAACAGCCAATTTCCTTCGGTTTGTAGGTATTATTCTGGCTACCCTATTACTTAAAAAACCTGTAACGTCTGTACTTACCCGCTTAAGTAGCGGCCTGGCTGCGCGCTACAGCTACATGCAGCATAAAACCACTATCCGCGAGATGCTCTTTAAACCTATAGAGCGCTTGCTGCAAACAATATTATACTTCATAGCAGTCAACCAACTCGACCACCTGCTGGCTAAAATAGCTATAAAACACTCTATTGGCGGTAAAGAAAAAATACATCTGAAACTCGACGACATTACCGACCATGTATTCCTTTTTCTTTTTATCATATTCCTTACGCAGGTATTTACCCGTTTTGTAGATTTTGTATACTACATACGAATGGGAAGAGCCGAAGCAGAACAAAATCTGGAACGACAGCAATTGTTGCCACTGATAAAAGAAATATCTAAACTTACGCTTTGGACACTGAGCGCTTTCTGGATACTGGGCAGTGTGTTTCATGTCAACATTCCCGCATTGATAACCGGCTTAGGTATTGGCGGCGTAGCCATAGCGCTGGCCGGTAAAGAAACGGTGGAGAACTTTTTTGCAGCCTTCACTATACTCACCGACAAACCATTTCAGACAGGCGACACTATAAAACTGGGTGAAGTAGAAGGCGTGGTTGAACGTATTGGTTTCAGAAGCACACGCTTGCGCAATGCCGATGGATCGGCATACATAGTGCCTAATCAAAATCTGGTGAGCCAAAGCGTTATTAATATGTCTATGCGCGACAACAGACTAATAAAAATTGTAGCCAATCTAAAATACGGCGTAGCATCAGGAACGCTACAACAACTTACAGATAAAATAAAAACAACGCTTTTAGCGCATCCACCCGTTATGGCGCCTGTGGAGGTAATAATAGAGACTTTTGATAAAGAAACATTTCAGATGGTCATATCGTACCATTTGCCGCACCCATTGCCAGAAGGCTTGAAACTAAATGCAGTAAAACGCGAAATCAACCTGCTGGTTTACGACATCATTACAACATCGGCCACAATAGGTACGCCAGTCGGCACGAGCTGACCGCTAACATCTATTCCTCAATATCGTACTCTTTTATTTTGCGGTACAGCGTTCTTTCTGATATGCCTAACTCAGCAGCAGCATCGCGACGGCGGCTTTTGTGTTTTTTCAAAGCCTTCATTATAAATTCTTTTTCTCTGTCGGCCAACAGTAAGGTTTCTTCTACATCTTCATGGTGATCGTTGCTCTCGAGCAAAATTGGCGTGTTAACGCTAAAGTTGTTGGTTTGCTGCGGAAGGGGTTCTTTCTCATTGTATACCGGCATCAATGTATTACCTCCCGGTTCGGCTGGCGTATACCCCTGATGCTGCGCCACATCAAATATCATTTGCTTTAGGTCGTTCATGTCCTTTTTCAGATCAAAGAACAACTTGTACAAAATATCGCGCTCAGTATTAAAATCGCTTTGCGACACAACCGGACTTCCGGCATTGCCAGAGCTCGGTATCACCGCAAGACTCCGGGTAGTATTGCGCGTTGGCAAGAATTTCTGTAAAATTTCGGCAGTAATGTGTTTGTCTGTCGATAGTACAGATATTTGTTCGGCAATATTCTTTAGTTCGCGCACATTACCCTGCCAGTAGTAATTGATGAGCATTTGTTGAGCAGCGTTATCCAGTTGCACCGATTGCGTTTTGTATCGTTCTGCAAAATCGGCGGCAAATTTTCTGAACAACAACGGTACATCTTCTTTACGCTCGCGCAGCGCCGGCACTCGTATCGGCACGGTACTCAGCCTGTAATACAGGTCTTGACGAAAGTCGCCCTCAGTGGTATACTCAAGCAAATCGCGGTTGGTAGCAGCAATAACGCGCACATCGGTTTTCTGCACTTTCGACGAACCTACTCTTATAAACTCACCCGTCTCCAACACCCTAAGCAATCGCGCCTGCGTACCCAGCGGCATTTCGCCTATCTCGTCCAGAAATATGGTGCCGCCATTTACAGTTTCGAAATAACCCTTTCGGCTATCTACCGCGCCGGTAAACGAACCTTTCTCGTGGCCAAACAACTCACTGTCTATGGTGCCTTCGGGTATGGCGCCGCAGTTTACCGCAATAAAAGGGTTGTGCTTTCTTGGCGACAGCGCATGGATAATCATTGAAAACACTTCCTTACCCACCCCGCTCTCGCCGGTTATCAACACCGAAAGGTCTGTATTAGCCACCTGCACCGCCGTATTAAGAGCGTGATTGAGCGCAGGCGAATTGCCAATAATTCCAAACCGGTTTTTGATGCTTTGAATATCCATAATACTAAGTAGCGATACTATTGAAATTGATATTAGTTATTTACCGGCCTACACCATATGCCCCATGAGCGTAGCCGAGGTTGCGCTTGTAATATGCACGTTTACGTAGTCGCCTTTTTTAAGGTCTCGATCGCCTTTTGCAAAAACCACCATTTTGTTCTGGCTATTCCTACCGCACCAATCCATGTCGCTCTTTTTGCTATTGCCTTCTATGAGCACCTTGAAAGTCTTGCCTACATCGTTACGATAACTCTCGCGTGAAAGTGCATTCTGCAAGTCTATAATTTCTATAAGCCTGCGTTTTTTTACGTCTTCCGGCACATCGTCGGTATAGCGGCGGGCGGCAAGTGTGCCCGGGCGCTCGCTATACGAAAACATATACGACATATCGTACTTGCTCAACGCCATTACAGACAGCGTATCCTGATGTTCTTCCTCTGTTTCTGTACAGAAACCTGAAATCACATCGGAGCTTATACCGCAATCCGGCATTATTTCGCGTATGCGCTTCACTTTATTCAGATACCATTCCCTTGTGTAGGTACGGTTCATAAGTTGCAGAATGCGTGTGTTACCGCTTTGCACTGGCAGGTGTATGTATTTGCATATGTTTTCATACTTCGCCATAGTATGCAACACATCGTCGGTTATATCTTTGGGGTGCGATGTGCTGAACCTGATGCGAAGCAACGGCGATATTAGCGCCACGCGCTCCAGCAGTTGCGCAAAGTTTACACTGTCTGGTTGATGACCGTCGGTATACGAGGGGGTAAAATAATAACTGTCTACGTTTTGACCGAGCAGCGTTACTTCCTTAAAACCACGATCGAACAGATCTTTACACTCAGCAACTATGCTCTCTGCATCGCGGCTGCGCTCGCGACCGCGGGTAAAAGGCACTACGCAAAAGGTGCACATGTTGTTGCATCCGCGCATAATGCTCACAAAGGCAGTTACACCATTGCTATCCAGCCGTACCGGCGAAATATCTGCATAAGTTTCATCGCGGCTCAGCAATACATTCACGCTTTTTTGTCCGCCGCCGGCTTCGCTGATCAGCGAGGGCAGGCTCCGGTATGCGTCGGGGCCTACTACTATATCTACCAGTTTTTCTTCTTCCAGAAACTTAGCTTTCAGGCGTTCGGCCATACAGCCAAGCACCCCAATTAGCAAACCCGGGTTTTGGTCTTTCACCTTTCTAAATGCCTGTAGGCGGTTGCGTACAGTCACTTCTGCCTTCTCTCTTATAGAGCAGGTGTTCAGCAACACTAAATCGGCGTCTTCGTAGTTTCGGGTGGCCCCAAAACCTTCGTTATGCAATATAGAAGCCACTATTTCGCTGTCGCTGAAATTCATCTGACAGCCATAACTTTCTATATAAAACTTCTTATTAAATATATTTGGATCGGCTGCAAAAGGCGCATACGCCTCTCCTTGCCTATCTTCTTCCATTACTTTTTGCAGCGCCTCTGCCATAATTACCGATTTTCACTTTTGGCAAAGGTAACACATACTTACATAAGTAGATGAGGAATGGAACGATAAGTGAAATGTAAAAAGTGGCAAAACGCTCAAATTTACAAGCAAATAACCGCCATAATATTGCCCTATTTTTTCGCTAAACCCAACGGCAAATAGCAGAGCATTGAGCAAGTTTTGATACATGCACAATCAACAAACAATCATGCCTCACCCACCCCCACAAAAAACGCCCCGATCCTATGCAGGCTTCGGGGCGAAAAATATCATCA
>CAZLPE010000091.1:3207-15316 GCA_964561325.1 uncultured Flavipsychrobacter sp. | reverse complement strand
TGATCCACATCAGCGACCTGAGCTGGATCAAGCGTTACAACCACCCAAGCGAGTTTGTGAAAGTAGGCGATAAGATTGATGTTGCTATCCTGTCTATCGACAAGGAAAACCGCAAACTGGCTCTTGGTCACAAACAACTGGAAGAAGATCCATGGAATACATTTGAATCAGTATTCCCAATCGGTTCTATTCACGAAGGCAGCGTAACCCGCAAAGATGATAAAGGCGCTACAGTACAGCTCCAGTATGGTCTTGAAGCTTATGCACCTGCCCGCCACCTGCGCAAAGAAGATGGTACAATGGTAGAAGCTGAAGAAACGCTTCCATTCATGATCATTGAGTTCGACCGTAACGACAAACGTATAATGGTAGCTCACAGCAAGGTTTGGGAACAAGTGAAAACTGAAGAGAAAGAAGCTGCAAGAAAAGACGCAGTTGCTGAATCTGAAAAAACCAAGAAAGCTGTTAAAAACATCCAGAGCAAAGTAGAGAAACCCACACTGGGCGACCTCGGCGCACTGGCAGCTATTAAAGACAAAATGAAAAAAGCAGAAGACGACGCAGCAGCTGAATAAGCCTATACGTTGTATACAAAGAGCCGCGCGAACATTATCGCGCGGCTCTTTATTTTTATCGCCGTTAAGGCGTATTTTCATGAGCGCAACAAAGGTGCTATGCAACAGTATAAAGTAGAGGTAAACGCTATACAAAAGGTACAACTGAAATTGGGCTTAATGTTCGTTCCCGTTGTTATTGCCCTATTGGCGTTTATGATTGCCATGGATTATAAAAACACGGGCGACATAGACGAAACGATGGATATGCTGCCTATTTATTTGGCTGTATTACTCCCAACATTTGTTACCGGCCTTGTGATAGGAATAAAAAGACAGAAGAAAATACTGAATAGTTACGTGCTTACATTTTCTGGCAACCTAATAACAAGAGAACAACTACACACGCCCACAATAAGTATATACACCAACGAAGTACAAAAAATAGTGAAAGGCGACAAAGGCGGCTATGCCGTGTACGGAAACAATCCGCAGGATATAATACTGATACCTAAGTGGATACAGAATAGCAGTGAACTGGAAGATACACTACGCAGTATAAGCGCAATAACCCCGCAACCAAAACAATCCATTATACACAAATATCCTATGCTTTTAGGTATATTAAATTTAGTGGCTATGGGCTGTTTGTATATTGCAACAAATAAGATAATCGTTGTTTTGGCTGGCGTATTCTTAACGGCAACTCTAATATGGAGCTACAAGGAAATACGTGCAAGCAAAAATGTAGATGACAAAACGAACAGAATAACCTCGTTATTTTTACCTTTTCTGATACTGATTGTAGTATTGCGCGTAATACTTTTACTATTAGGAATAGATCAAGTAAACTAAAAAATAGATACCCCATGACGTGGCAAGAACAAAACAACAGCTTATACCGCAGCTTCAAATTCAACGATTTTGTAGCTGCGTTCGGGTTTATGACCAAGGTAGCGCTCTTAGCAGAGCGCCAAAACCACCACCCTACCTGGAAAAACACATACAATACGGTAGAGATATGGCTAACAACGCATGATGCGGGTAATACCGTAACCGACAAGGACCGCAGACTTGCGGCCGCTATTGACAAACTGACTCAATAGCCAACTGCTAAACCATTAAATAAAAAATCGGCTTGCATGGTAAGTGCAAGCCGATTTTTTATAGAATTTATTTTTTAGTTCTTAGTCAACGATTGGTTCGCGTGGTTTCAGTTTTCTTGGGAATCTGAACGACAAACCGCCATTGAAAATGCCTTTGTAACCGAAGCCAAGCTCAAAAAAACCTGCAACCTGACGACCAACTCTTACGCCGATAGGTGTAACTTGGAACGCGTAAAATTTAGGACCAGATTCGTCTGTTTCGCCTATGCCAGTAATGTTATCGTCCATTATAGATACGCCATAAGACAAAGCGCCATACAATCTAACACGAATGTAGTCTTTTCTGGTATCCATGTAGGCTACCGTCATTTCGGGAGCTATAGTAAAGAAACTTCCCCACGAACTGATATTCTCATAGCCAAGACCAACACCCAAAGTAACATTACGGTTCAGGTAGTATCTGTAGCTGAAGTTTGGCGTGCCGCCAGAAGAGCTGAATGCCGAGTTATTCATTGTTTTATTAGCAAATGAATAGACGCTATAGTAGCTGTAACCTAACGAAAATTCGCTTTTGCCCCTTTGTGCAAAAGTGCGGGGAAGGAAACAAAGCATAGATAAAGCAAGACAAATAACAGAGAGCTTTCTTTGCATAATAAAACGTTATTTAAAGCAGTTGTGTTGGTTTAGTTAATCCAATATGGTTACGAAGGCTTAAAGATATGGCAAACTTTCATTTCTCCAAAACCTTTACCTCAGAAAGTACGCTCCCGGAAACATAATTGTTTTGTTCAATTGCCAAAGCGCTGCGACTACGAGCAAAAAACACACCACGAGAGGCAAAAAACTGATAAAAGCCAGTATAAAATTGACAAAGCCTCCGTTTTCACAGAGGCTTTGCTGTTGCTGCAATAAAGGCAATTGCTCACCCATTGCAGCCTCGAGGTTTGGCACCGCTACAAAGGTAACTAATTTTCTTTACTAAGGCCGCGCCGAAGCAAACTTGCCGACCACGCACCCATACCGCCTACAAGCGCCCCCACAAATACCGTAACTACTATAAACAAACCATAGTTGGGCAACGAAAAAACCTTGGCCATGCGGCCAGACAAAATATGCTCATTCGACACATCGTAGAGCGCAGCAACAGAAAGCCATAGCAGGCCAACACCGCAAAAGCCCATTGCAAAAGCTTTTGCAGGCCTACTACCTGTTAGCCATGCTACCGCAAAAGCTACAACAGCAACCGACCACCAGGGCATCCAAAGCTCTGCCAGACCAGACAAAAGCATTACCAATATAACAGACAATACAAATCGCATATTTATGCCTTTGGTTTTACGGTTAGTGTATATTTAATAGCTGCATTAGACTGGATAGCAGCATTTGGCAAAAACTGTAGTCTGTTATACCCTCCGGCAGCCCAGGTTTGCAAAAAACTGGCGTAGTACTTACTACCCGGGTTGCCAGACTGCCCACCGGGATAAACTGCATATGCCTCTATCTCTTTACCCATCTGCACTACCATACGCCACGACGGCCCATGCCCTCCCTTGGCTGCATTAACTGTATTGCCCCACCCGCCTATTTTCAAGTGGTCGTAGCTAAATGCCGGCAATTTTGTAAGGTGTGTTGCCGATGTGTTTTTAGCCATATACCATTTACTTCCATCGTCTGTTTTTACTATGCTATTGCGTCGCTCTAATGCATGCACGCTATCCATAGCTTTAACAAAGCTCACATTTACCTTTTGACCAAAGCCCTCCAATTTGTCGATATCACTGTTATGAAACAATTGCATGGTTCGCTCCGTACTTGGCCAAAGTTGATCTGGAACTCTGTCGAACATATTTTTCCACCAATCCCAATAAAGGTTCGTCCACCATATCTGAAATACAGAAGCTTCTTTACTGTCGGCAGCAAGCTTGTAATCCCATTTTTTAAGCGCACCTACAATGGTCTGTTCTTTAGCGCTTGAAGCTTCGTTTAGCTTGCTCAGCATTAGCGGCAGCATCTTTTCTGCAAGTATGGAGTAGGTATCTTGCTGTAGTGCAAACATATCTTGCACAGTAGCTTTCTGCATACCGTCCAGTACCTGATTTATTCGCCAAGAGCGCGTTTCGATAAAGCTGCCATTATACCAATAAGGATAGCTGGCGTCGGTGACGGTTTGATTAGCCGAGCTTACAAACCCACGCGCGGGATTGAGCGCATGCGGATTTTCGCGCATAGGTATCAGTTCTTTCCATAGCGTCGCGCTATCGCTCCCGTCCATCACATACTTGCCTTGGTTCTTCCATTTATTTACAAACTGCCCCTGCCCCCATATAGCTATATTTCCCTGACGGTCGGCATAAGCCATGTTTTGGGCGGGGCATTCAAAGTTCATTATTGCATCTACAAAGCTGTTGTACCCTGTAGCCCTGTTCATATTATATATTGCCAGCATTTCGTTGGTGCCTCTGTGCCCCATCCAGCACACCGCCAGCATTCTCTGCAATCCTGTTTTATCCTTGTATTTATCGTCATACATTACCGGGCCGTGCAGCGTATATTTTACCGTGTCTACTAAATCCGGTTTGCCTTTCACTAAAATACGTTCCACCCGCGTAGTGAAGTCTACTTCGCGTCCGGCAAACCAGTACTTTCCGGCATTTCCCGCTACAGGCTTTATCATGTAATAGTCTTTTACATCGCGGTAGTTGTTGGTAACACCCCAAGATACACTATCGTTAAAACCTATTATTACACCCGGCGCGCCCGGCAACGATGCACCATATACATTCATGTCTGGCGACTGTATCTGTATTTCGTACCACAGGGAGGGCAAATTGAGCGCAAGGTGCGGATCATTGCACAATATGGGCGCGCCGCTC
This sequence comes from uncultured Flavipsychrobacter sp., assembly GCA_964561325.1. GTDB lineage: Bacteria > Bacteroidota > Bacteroidia > Chitinophagales > Chitinophagaceae > Nemorincola. The sequence continues at coordinate 10,783 of CAZLPE010000091.1, read as the reverse complement.
AAAGTGCGGTTGCCGCCTACCACCCAGTTGTTGCTACCCTTACCATCTTCGCGGCGTTCGCCAAAATCAGCGGGCGTAAAATGCGGGAATGCAATACTATCTGGCGGAGCTACCGGCGCCGCCAGCGATGGTTGTTCAAAAGCCGTACCTTTAGGTATTACAGGGCTACTCGTGGTGTCTCGGTCAGGGAAAAGCGCAGCAAACTGATCGGTAGGCAATGCATCGCGCAAATAGGTGAGCGCTATATCGTCTACATTACCGGTCAGGTCGTCGGCCATATACTTCAGCAGCAGCGCGCTTTTTAGCGGCGTCCATGGCTCTGGCTTGAATCCCATGAGTTTGTATTCAAGCGGCATAGCGCGTTCAGTAAGCGTTGCCATATAGGCGTTGATACCATCGGTGTAGGCCTCCAGCATTAGTTTCGAAGCCGGATTAGCCATGCCTGCTCTCAACGAATTTTCGGCGGCATACACCATTCCTTTTCTACGTTGTTTTCTATCGAAAAGCAGCGCTTTTTCGCCTACTACCTCGCTTACGCGGCCCGCAGCGGCTCGGGTCTGCATATCCATCTGCCACAGCCTGTAGGTGGCATGTATATACCCTTGTACAAAGTAGGCGTCGCGATTATTTTGGGCATGTATGTGCGGCGTCAGTCGGTCGTCATACCATACTTTTACTTCCTGCAATAGCCCCGGGATATTACGCTCCTCTGTAAAATCTTCATTCACTGGTTCGGCATTAGCCCAGCAACCGTTTATAGGGTCGAGCAAGCGCCCCAGAGCAGGTAGCGCGCCAATAGGGCTATTAAGCATATACGCCAACCCGCATGTAGTTGCGGTTAGTATTGCGCCAAGTAGTAAACTGCTTTTTTTACCCATATACAAAACGTAAACTGTATGATTGAAGTATTGTGTACCAACTGCAACTACAGCGGGAAAGCAATATCGTATTTCTTACCCGGCTTTACAGTAAGCTTGTGTGCCCTAAGCCATGGATTATAAATTTTGAGCATTTTGTAGCTTGTACCGTTTTCTTTTGCGAAGTCGGTTAGATTGGCTATCGATTTATCGACCGTTACTATCCTCGACTTTAGCGGCTTGTATTCTTCGCCTTGGTCAAGAACTATGCCTAAACTCTTTGCATTAGACAGCAAGTACTTTAGCGCTACTATGCGATACAGATAGCGATTGGTTTCATCAGGAAAAATAAGATCATAATAATTGGTCGCCTGCTGAAAATCGGCCTGATTTTGATAGCCTGCCTGCCCACAATTATAAGAAGCGGCGGCGGCGGTCCAAGACCCAAACTTATTATACGACTCCTTAAAATATTTGCAAGCCGCATCAGTTGCTTTTACCACATGAAAGCGTTCGTCTACCTCTTCGTTTATCTCTAATCCGTAGCGAGGCCCTGTATCTTTCATAAATTGCCAGAAGCTGGCCGCCCCTACTCCCGACAGCGCATTTTGCTGCAATGAGCTCTCTGCAACGCATACGTACTTAAAGTCGTCGGGTATGTCATTGGCTTTCAGTCGTTCTTCTATAAGCGGCATATACCTGCCTGCCAATTTCAGTATATACAACTGACTGCCATGCAAGTAAGAATTTACCAGCACTTCCCTATCCAGTTTTTCGCGCACTTCCCATTTTTCTAATGGCACAGGCTCGCCGCAAAAGTCCATTTTAGCTGGCAGCGCCGGCGCAAACCACTTATATTGTGGCCTACCCTCCGAGCTAACAGCTACAGCAGTAGCGCCCGGCTCCACTTTATTTAGCGCCACACAAGCTATAACGCTACCCCCTATGGCCAAACCGGCCAAAAAATATAATAACGACTTTTTCTGCAACTCCATACGCCTATTTTGCTGCTATAAATTTAGGCATAAAAGCGAAACGCCGATCTATATTTTTAGCCAAAACAACAGTGCGCTATACAATGGTGAAGGGCAGGTGTAAAACACAAACCCATTCAAATAGGTTTACAAAATCTACAGATTTAAAAAGCGCAAACACTTTAGTTTTCACAAAATACATAACACGCAGTTGTTTATGTAACGACAGCAGATATGGGCTCGTAAATGAGCTGTTTATTTAAAACTTTCTTTTAAATTTGCTCTTTTTTGCGAGCGACGGAGCTCTATTGCGAATAATAGCAGGGCTAAATTAATTGACGGCATTGCCTTCAATTAGTTTAAATTTGTTTTTATTACCTTTACGCTTTTGAAATTCAGAACGGAATATTTTATATAATTATTTTCATAAACCAATGGACAGAGCCAAAATAATTGAAACCACAAAAGACTTTTTATCTACTGAGTTTGAAGTGGAAAGAGCGTCTATAACCCCCGAAAGTTCATTAAAAGAAACGCTTAGCCTGGACAGTCTGGACTATGTAGACCTTGTTGTGGTAATAGAAGAGAACTTTGGCATTGTACTTACCGGCGAAGACTTCAAAAATGTAGTAACCTTTGATGATTTTTACAATTTAGTAGAACAAAAGCTGACCGCTTAACCAATGAAACGATGGGACGGTAAAAGTCGGGGGTCGGTAATTGGGTACAAAATTTTTCTTTTTTTCATAAAAACTTTTGGCGTAAAATTCGCCTACCTGATAGTTCGCTTCGTAACATATTACTATTTTATTTTTGCCGAAAAAAATCGCAAAGCGATAATAGACTTTTATACAGTTGGCCTTGAGTTCACCAAAAAAAAGTCTGTCCGGCTGGCAAGAAAAAACTTTTTCATTTTTGGCAAAACCCTGATAGACCGCTCCGCCTTTTTGGTTGGTAAAGGCGATATTTTTACCTATACATTCCAAAACGAACAATACCTGCTCGACATGCAAAATGGCAGCCGCGGCGGCATACTGCTGAGTGCGCACGTAGGTAACTGGGAGATTGCAGGAAACTTGCTAAAAAAACGCGTATCGTCTACCATAAATGTGGTGATGCTGGATGCTGAAATGGAAAAAATCAAAGAGTTTTTACAAAGCACTACCGGCGGACCGCAATTCAATATTATCCCTATTAAAGACGACCTATCGCACATAATACGGATCAATAATGCGCTGAGCAACAACGAATTGATAGCAATCGGCGCCGACAGATTTATCGAAGGCGCTAAGTATGCTGAGTTTGACTTTCTGGGTAAGAAAGCGAAATTTCCGTTGGGTCCATTTATAATAGCTGCAAAATTTAATGCGCCTGTTACATTTGTATTTGCAGTAAAAGAAACCGATACACATTACGGACTTAGCGCTACCTTGCCGCTGGATGGCAAAATGAAGCCAGAGGAAGTAGCCAAACTTTATATTGCAGAGCTGGAGAAAAAAGTAAGGCAGCATCCCGAACAATGGTTTAACTATTATAATTATTTCCAGTAATGAAAGTAACGCAAGAAAACATTGATAAGTACTTGCCGCAAAAGCGTCCGTTTATTATGGTAGATAGCCTTATCAACGCCACTGAAACGGGTTTTGAAAGTCAGTTTACGGTAAGGACCGATAATATTTTTCTGGAAGGCGATACGCTGACAGAGCCATCACTAATAGAGAATATTGCGCAAACTTGCGGCGCCGGTTTCGGGTATTTGCAAAGCCATGGCAGCGGCGAGCCGCGTCTTGGGTTCATAGGCGCCATTACAAAACTTACAGTGCATAACCTGCCCCGCCTGAACGACCTGATAGACACTAAGGTAACGATAGTATATAGCATGGAAAACATATTTGTAGCTAAAGGAGAAAATAGCTGCAATGGAACCCCCTTACTGGAATGTGAAATGAAAATTGTACTGAATTGAAAACCCTGACAGCAGAAACGACCATAAATGTACGATTTGGAGAGACCGACGCTATGGGCGTGGTGTGGCATGGCAATTACCTCAAGTACTTTGAGGACGCCCGCGAAGCGTTTGGGCTATTGCATGACATGGCATACCTCGACTTTTACAATGCGGGGTATTTTACGCCGATCGTAAAGTCGGAAGTAGACTATAAATCGCCGATACATTATGGAGAAAAAGCCAGAATAATAGCCCGGCTAAAATATACCCCTGCTGCCAAAATTGTTTTCGACTACGAGATTTTCAACCTGAATACCAATAAAATCAGCGCAACCGGCAAGACGATTCAGATATTTCTGAACGCCGCTACACGTGAACTGGAAATAAACAAACCGGAATTTTACAAAAACTGGGAGAAAAAAGCCGGTCTGCTATAGCAGTTCATTTCTCTACAAACACACCGGGATATGAAACATATGATCACCACAACAGTATCGGCGCTGGCGCTACTGGCTGCCTGCCTGCTACTCTGGGGTACGGGATACTTGTGGATACCTATAGTAATAATTTTGGCGGCCTACCATGCTATTATTGCCTACGGCTCGGCACAAATAAAAGCAAACTACTTTGTAAACTCAATAAATAAAGGCAACGCCGACGGAGTAGCTTTTACGTTTGACGACGGCCCCGACGAGACGCTAACCCGAAAGTTTATGGATGTGCTGGAGGCAGAACAAATAAAAGCTACCTTTTTTGTAATAGGTAGTAAAGCCGCAGAAAATACCGAATTGCTTAAAGAAATAGACCAACGGGGGCATTATATAGCCAACCACAGCTACAGCCATAGTAACTTAATAGGCTTTTTCCCATTTGCAAAACTCAAAGCCGATATAGACAGCTGCTCTGCAACCATAGAGCAGGCTATAGGCAAACGTCCGCTATTTTTCAGGCCGCCATTTGGCGTTACTAATCCTATTTATGCAAGGGTGTTAAAAAAAACGGGGCTGCACTCCATTGGCTGGACAATTCGTAGCTTTGACACCGTACTGAAAGATAAAGCCGCGCTTACGCAATGCGCCACTCGCGCCATAAGTAATGGTAGTATTATATTGTTTCATGACACCCAACAAATAACGCTCGATATACTACCCGATGTTATCAGATTTTGTCGGGACAATAATTTAAAAATTGTTTCTTTGCCAGAGTTGATCAATAAAAGTCCGTATGCCTCAATATAAGACCATCCTATTTTTTATTTTCGTTTTTGCCTACCAAACTCTTATTGCACAAACCGGACAACCTATAGCAGACCCCACCGATTTTTTCAACAAACTGCGCCAAACATCATCTACAACCACCTCTATAAGAGCGGAATTTACTGAAGAGAAATTTTTGTCGTATCTGAAAGAACCTGCAAAAGCATCTGGCATTTTTTACTATAAGAAAGAGAATAGGCTGCGCTGGGAAAAAACAAAACCCACACCTTACGTGTTTTTGGTGAACGGCGATAAAGTGAAAATTAAAGACAACAATAAAGAGAAAGACATATCGGCGTTCAATGAAGGTATTGGCAAAATTAAAGACCTTATGATTGTGCTGGTGAACGGTGAATTTCAGAAAAACAAACTGTTCAACATTAGCTGCTACAAAGCCGATGCCGCATATCAGGTAAAGCTCATACCTCGCAACAAACGAATGGCCAAGGTATTCGACTATCTGTTGCTTACCTTTGCAGCCGACAACATGCGCCTGAAAGAAATGGACTTTTTTGAAAAATCGGGCGACAAAAGCGTTATGAAGTTTTATAACGATGCGGTGAACGTAAAACTTGATGATAATCTGTTTGTAAATTTTTAACCTATGACGCTCGAAGGTTTTTTTGATATAAAATCGCTTACGGCAGATGCCGGGCGACTTACGGCAACAATAGCGCTCAATGCAGATCATGTAATATATGCCGCTCATTTTCCGGGCAACCCTATTACGCCCGGCGTGGTAGAAATAGAATTGGTAAAAAAGGTACTGGAACAACATATGAACCGCCCCCTGCGGCTGCTAAGTATAGCTCGTTGCAATTTTCTAACAATTCTTAATCCGGTAGCCACTCCAGAGGTGACGCTAACCATTACCGCTACGCCTGCAGACAACCTGATAAAAGTGAGCGCTGCCGCAAGCCATAACGACACTACATACTATAAACTTTCTGCTGTTTACCAATAATGACACTGTCGGACCTACATTGCTGTATAATTATACCCACCTACAACAACGAGCGTACACTGGCGCTTGTACTCGATGGCGTATTGGCATACAGCGAGGGCAACGACATAATAGTAGTAAATGACGGATCGACAGACAGTACTGCGGATATACTGAACCAATACAAGCAACGAATACGCCTGCTGGCAAATGAGCAAAACACGGGCAAGGGATCGGCGCTAAAAAAAGGCTTTGCCTTTGCAAGAGCTGCGGGATTTAAAAACGCTATTACCATTGATTCGGACGGACAGCACTACCCCACCGATATACCAAAGTTTTTAGCATTAGCTAATGAACATCCCGGAGCGCTCATCATGGGCTCAAGAAATATGGAAATGGCGGGAGCGCCGGGCAAAAGTTCGTTTGGCAACAAATTTTCTAACTTCTGGTTCTGGGTAGAAACCGGGCTTACCTTGCCCGACACACAAACGGGGTTCAGGCTATATCCGCTCGAACCTATGAGTAAATTCAACTTGTTTACAACAAAGTTTGAAACCGAAATAGAAGTAATCGTTAAGCTTGCGTGGCGCGATGTGCCTATATATTCGGCGCCTATAAATGTGCTGTACGACAAAGCGACGCGCGTATCGCACTTCCGTCCGTTTCGCGACTTTACGCGCATTAGCATATTGAACACCTATTTCGTTACCCTAACACTACTATACTACCTACCCAAGCGCATAATACAAAAGATAGCCCGTATAGGCTTGATGAACATAATAAAAGAAGAAGCGCTAAAAGCCGAAGAAAGTAATGTGATGAAAGCTGCCTCTATAGGCTTTGGGGTGTTTATGGGTATTGTGCCTATTTGGGGGTTTCAGTTGCTGGTGGGTATTCCGCTGGCTATCTTGTTTCGTATGAACAAAGTGCTGTTTATTGCAGCGGCAAATATTAGCCTGCCGCCCATGATACCGCTCATTATTTTTTCGAGCTATTATGCGGGCGGTTTTTTCGTACAAAACAAAGTAGAGCTATCCAGCATACACGAAATAACCCGCGACTACATACATATGCACATGCTGCAATACGTGATCGGCTCCTGCGTGCTGTCGGTCATTGCCGGCTTGGCTTTTTTTTCGGTGTTTTATGTTTCGTTTCTAATTGGCCGCAAAGATGTGAAACAGCTCGGCAGGTAGCAATAACGATAAAATAATATAGCTAATTGCTTTCTCTGGTTTTGTGTATCTGCTACCTTGTACACAAAATCAAAACATCTATGGAAAACATTACAGCAGACAAAGCAATTGCCGCAGCCGGCGTACAAAGCAAAGAATTGCTCGAAAAATTTTTCGGCCACCTGAAAGATACTAATACTGCCGATAACGCAGCCGCAAAGCCATTTCCGAATGGGATAGGACATCTAAAAATAGAACTCAATGTGGGCAAAGACATTACGTTCAAATTTGAAGTGTCGGACATTAACTACCCCGCCAAACCTGGTGGAATGGAAGAATATATCGACACCTATTCCGACGAAGAATAATTCAACAAATGGCGAGTAGCAAACAACAAGACTACTCGCCTATTCTACTAATTGG
>CAZLPE010000091.1:0-3107 GCA_964561325.1 uncultured Flavipsychrobacter sp. | reverse complement strand
TTCAACAAATGGCGAGTAGCAAACAACAAGACTACTCGCCTATTCTACTAATTGGGCTACCTACGCCCCTCGCTCCGGCACATAATTAAGCGCAACAATACCACAGTCGAACGCCACGGTATTAACCAACTTTAGTTGCTTTATAGCAGATAATGAACTGAAAACAGAAAGACCGGTACCTCTTGCTGCCGGATTAATAAATAAATGGTAGTCGTCTACAAGGTCGTGAGCAATAAGGGCCGATACAAACGCGGCGCCTCCATAGGCTATTATATCGCCGCCCTCTTCATTTTTCAAGCGGTTAATCTCTTCTGCAAGGTCGCCGGTAGCGAGTGTGGTGTTGGCCCATTCGTGGGTATCGAGGGTTTTAGAAAATACCACCTTTTTAGCGCTGTTTATTTTTGCTGCGCCTTCCTGTTCAGGGTTAGCAGCCCAATAGGGTATAAAGCCCTGCGCCAGCTTACGCCCCATAGCGATACAATCTACCGGTTCGGTAATAGCCGTAACATAGTTTTTTAATGCATCGTCCCAGTTCCATACCATGAAGTCCATTTCTCCATTAGGCCCCGCTACAAAGCCGTCCACACTCATTTGCACCTGTAGTTTCAGTTTTCTCATATTGCTTGGTTTATCGCAAAAATAGCTGGCATTCGCAATAATTGTTGGTAGCTATTGCGAAATTTTTGGTGTTATTGCGACAAAATACACCAATGAATATCCTATAAGAAACCATCAAATAATTGTAAGGAGATAAAAAACTAAAATTTATTGATTAGCAATGAACTATACTTTTAAAATAGCAACATACAAATTTTCGCGACCGATTTTTCGTTTTTAGAACTAATCGCACAAAAATTAAATCCAAATTAATATTACCATTCACTATCTTTAGTGTTGATCCTTGAAAAGCGACGCTCAATGAAAAACCTATTACTCCTTTTATTATTTGCGGTGGTTACAAAAACAGCCCATGCACAAATCATCAACACAGTAGCGGGCACCGGAGTGGTTGGTTTATCCGGTGACGGAGGCCCGGCAACATTGGCGCAAATTTCTGACCCTCTCGGCATAGCCATTGATGCAACGGGGAATGTTTACTTTAGTGACGTTTCTAACCACAACATACGTAAAATAGATGCACATACTGGAATAATAACAACTATTGCCGGAACAGGGATTGCAGGATATAGCGGAGATAGCGGACCGGCAACGCTCGCTCGATTAAATTCAGTAAGGTGTATAGCATTTGATACGGCTTACAACTTATATTTATCAGATATGGGTAATGGTCGAATTAGAAAAATCTCCACTTCTGGTGTAATTACCACAATAGCTGGCTCCGGATCTGTAGGTTTTGGAGGAGATGGCGGACCGGCAACAATGGCTTCATTAAACGAAACTCAGGGAGTTGCTGTTGATAGATTAGGCAATGTATTTATTGCTGATGTTTTCAATAACAGAGTTAGAAAAATAGACGCAATATCCGGTATAATTACTACTGTAGCCGGCGAGGGTAGCCTTGCATTTGGCGGTGATGGCGGGCCTGCTACAAATGCTCAGTTGAACAGACCATGGTTCGTATCTTTTGACCGCTTTTCTAACTTATACATATCTGAGCGCGGCAATAATAGAATTCGTAAGGTTACACCCACCGGAACAATATCTACCATTGCAGGAACAGGACTGTTTGGCTACTCGGGCGATGGAGGTCCAGCAACACTTGCATTATTCAGATTTCCCGTTAGCACAGCCCACGATGCAAATGAAAATATAATAATATCAGATTACCAGAATCATTGCTTGCGAAAAATTGATACTTCCGGCATCATTACTACAGTGGTGGGTACAGGAATTGCCGGTTTTAGCGGTGATGGCGGACCTGCAACAATGGCCAAATTAAATCAACAAAGTGGTATCGCAATCGACCGCGAAGGAAAAATATACATATGCGATTTAATAAATCGGCGAATAAGGGTTGTTATGCCTTTTAACAATCAACCTTATTTTATTAGAGGGCGCCTACAGACGGTGGATGTATGTGGCGATTTTACAATTACAGACACACTATTGGCTGTTGTTGATTCAGATGCCGGACAAACAGTAACATGGAGCCCATTATCCCTGCCTATTCATGGGTCGGTTGTTGCAGATTACTTCACTACATCTACTGGCGGGCTTATTACGCCCACAAGTCTAACCTATACACCCGACATTGGCTACATAGGTCCCGACACGTTTAAGGTAAGGGTAACAGACGGCAGCCTAAGCGACACCACTATTATTTGCGTAAACGTGCACGCTGTGCCACATACAAGTGGTATAACCGGACGAGATAGTGTATGCGTGGGCGCTACAATTGTTCTTTCCGATACTGCTACTGGCGGCACATGGGCAAGTACAGGAGGGGTTACAGTAGCAGGTAGCGCGGTAACAGGTATAGCGCCCGGCACGGCAACTGTAACCTACACTATTACCAACGACTGCGGCACAGCCACAGCTACCAAAACAATAACGGTATTACCATCGCCAGATGCCGGAAGCATCGCCGGCGCCGATACACTTTGCCCCGGCGATACTGCTACACTCATTGCCACCATACCCGGCGGAAGCTGGGCGAGCGCCAATACCGCGATTGCATCGATTTCGACCGGAGGCAGAGTACAAGCTCTGGCTACCGGACGCGACACAGTGCGCTACACCATCACAAACGGATATTGCAGCGCCACTGCACTGCATTACTTATATGTGCAACCGCTCACAGCTTGCAATACAGGCATAGAAGCGCTACAACATACAACAAATGAAACCATGGAAATAGCGCCCAACCCGAGCAATGGTAATTGTACCGTTTGGCTAAAGTCGCCAATAACACAACAAGCCACACTAATCATTACCAATGCCATTGGCATAAAAGTGAAACAAGTCATAATAAACACAAACGAGCCAATAACCATAGCGCTTGATCAGCCAGCAGGTATTTACTACATATCTGTTAGCTCAGCAAGCGGTATGTATATGAGTAAAATGATGGTAGGGAAATAAGGAATGGGTGTTCGACTACATTATCCTAAATCAAATACACGTCCCACACCTACCTCTCTCAAAAA
>CAZLPE010000090.1:4350-15440 GCA_964561325.1 uncultured Flavipsychrobacter sp. | reverse complement strand
GAAAGCGACCACAAAATAATAGATTGGGTGGTGCAAAAACGAATAGATACGTTTACTTACGATTATCCCAAAAATCAACGCCCGGTATTTATACCAGACTATTACCATGTGCTACCCGGTACAATTCGTGATAAAAAAGACCCCAAACAGTGGTTACTACAATATCAATATACATCCGATTTTTTGTCTAAACGAGCGTCGGTTGTTGCAGCCGGTACGCAAATAGCCGATTCGTTGTCTCAGTTATTAATAGACATGGCTATAAAAGATAGAAATGCATCAATAAGACGTTTGGCATTGGCACAAATAGAGGATTTGCAAACTGCAGAATACAGAAAAAGGTGGAAGGAAAAAGTTAAGGAGATCGCCTTATCAGATACCGATATACATGTTAAAGCAGAAGCATTAGATATTTTGGGAAATTGGGGTGACTCATCGGCAGTGGGCCTATTTATTAAATATTGTAGCGATAGTTCCTATGCTGTCGCGGCGGCGGCGCTAATAGCCTTAGACAAAACATACCCCGATAGCGCATATCGAATTGCAGTCGGCTTAATTAACAGAGACATTCGCTCGGTATTAGAGTCGACTGTATACATGATTGTAGCAAAACATGGTCGCGAAGAAGATGTTCGTTTTTTTGAAAAACATGCGCCCTTTGTGTTCAATACAAGAAAATACGCACTGGCGTCGGCAATAGCTACTTATGCTGAAAAATCTGTCAATGACAGTTCGTTTCTGCGCAGCCTTGATGTATTGCGCAAAATGATACAAACCGAACCAATGAAGAACATCAGAGCCAATATTACCGACCAGATTTTTTATCTGGGCACATCGCAGCGCTCAAAATTAACATCCGACGATAAGGCGCAAGTCGCACGCGCCAAGGCGCGACTACCTATGATATTAAGAGTTCTGACTAACCTGTATGAAGTAGAAAATGATTTGGAGCGTAAGGGCAAAATAGAAGCTAAGATTAAAGAACTCTCTGAAAAAAGCTAAATGACAGAAGTTTAAAATTCTAAATGTCCCCTCACACCTATAATATGCACTACCGGGCCGCGCGCGGTATTGTATCCGGGATTAATAACCAATTGGTAGTCTGGCGCTAACCAAAAGCTGGAAAAAATGTGGGCATTATAATATGTTTCTACTATTTTTTCTGCGCCATAACTCAATGCGCCATCGCCTATTATAAAACCGTAGCCGCCGGCCGCAAGGTAGTTTTTGTGATCTGTAGAAAGTTCGTTTACCAATAGCGATACGCCCAATTTATCATTGGGGCGTTTCCAATAAGTTCCCTTCAGTTGTGCGCCTATATTTATAGACTGATCAATCTCGGTAAATGCCCATGTCTCGTTGCGACCATCGTTCCAACTGTAGCGTCCAAAAACACCAATGTTATCAGTTATGTCTTGTTCTGCATTTACTACAAAACCGCCCTTGCTGTGGGCATATGATCGCGACAAGGTAATATCCGGTGCGCTTCGGTTGGCATTTAGTGCATCGGCATAATTACCCATTTTGGCTTCTGTATAGAAACCAATTAACCGTACCACCCCATGCATCTTATTAATGGAAAGACTGTGGTCAAACTCTACAGTTGCCGAATGAGCTTTCGTCATGTTCATGTCCATATAAGGGCCGTTAGCGGCTTCCGGAACAGTTGTGATGCCAACTTTTATACCCCATACCGGACTGATATACTCTCCTACAAGCCCCCAAGTATATCCTCTTGTGTTGGCAGGGTAATCCCAGGCGCCGGCGCTCATTATTGCCCAATTCATAAATTGATTTCTTGGGTCGTGGCTATAAGTGTTTGCATCGAAGATATCTGTTATAGAGAACTTACCCAACGTAAATACCAACCTTTGAGAAGCAGAATTACCTGCTATAACATTCTGCCCACTTTCTACAGGCGACATTTGATTGTTTAACTCGTGTGTATATCTAACAAAGCACCTGGATACACTCAGTACTGGTTCGGGGTCGCCAATTCTATAGGTTTCACCATTGGGAAATCCGGCAATTCCCCTCGTGGAGCTTAGTCCGTTTCCTCCGCTCAATTCGGGGTTAAGAAAAACATCAATATTTTTATGCAGGCGTACACCGACAAACATTGTTGAAGTTACTGACATCCGTTGAGGTTCGCTGGTTTGCAAACTATAAGCGCCAGTGTAGGGGGCATTGAATTTCAACTGCCGCTGATCTATTACCGTTGTTTGAAAATGATAACTAATCAATCCTTTCTTATCTGGCTTGGGCAAAGTTGTTATTGTATCTGTAGAAGCCCTGCGTCTTGTTTGCGCTATAACACGTGTACCGCAAATAGGCAGGAACACTAAAATAAAATTCGCTATTCTTAGGGATGTAAGGTAGACGCTTTGTTGCATTATTAAGAAAGTTTATTGCATGTGTGCAAAAAGACGATTGTTGATACCGTAGCTGCATTTTCTAGCAGGAGTAGTTACAACACAGCAAAGGTAGCCTCAACAACAACTTAGGTTACCTTTCAAAGGCTATTACTGATTAAAATATCATTAATTTTACAATGGTTTGCCATTTTGGGTAAGCTCAATTACAACGTAGACACTTTATTTATCGTTGCCCAATTCCGAGTAGTAGCTTTTATTTTGGTTTTATTTTCTATAAGATTATTGCTTAATTTGGTGTTACCATAGGCTGGTGTGCGCAAATAAAAAACGCCATTTTTCTGAATTATAGACTCGCGCTCATTGGCAAACGGCGCTAAGGCATTCGTATAGTCTGTTGACGGAAGATCTTTTAATAGCGTAACATATATTTTATCGTCGGGCGCGCTGTCGGTAAATGGTGTTTCTGCAATAATACTTCGTATTTCTTCCTGACTACGGAGTACAGTTGTAACCTCATAGCCAAGTTTGTTTATTAGCGTACTTTCTATAAGGTAGGTAATTTGTTCTGTATCAGCAGCGTCGTAGTCAAAAATCACGTTACCACTTTGAATATAGGTAACGACATTTTTAAATTTCATGTCTTCAAAAAAATCTTTTAAAGCCGTCATTTTTATCAATTTCTGACCGCTTACATTTATGCCCCTTAAAAATGCCACATATCTCATATTGCCAATTTATGCACAAAATTGAACAATCGGAACAACATCGGCAAGGTTTTGCTGCTCAATAACACTGTAGTACACCCCAACTGGTTATCTCTATTGGTGTATAAACACATTTGGCATTAGTATTACCTATCTTTGCAGCCATATTATGAGCAAGAAAGGGAAGGTTTTAGTTGCCATGAGCGGCGGAATAGATAGCACGGTTAGCGCGCTAATGCTACATGACCAAGGCTACGAAGTGGTAGGTATTACTATGAAAACCTGGGATTACGCATCGTCGGGTGGTGGAAAAAAAGAAACAGGTTGTTGTAATGTCGATTCGTTTAACGACGCTCGCCTTGCAGCTGTTGAACATGGATTTCCGCATTATGTATTGGATATACGGGAGGAATTTGGCGGCCATGTTATTAATAACTTTATAGACGAATACATAGCAGGACGCACCCCCAATCCTTGCGTGCTATGCAATACGCACATTAAGTGGTCGGCATTGCTAAAACGCGCTAATGCGCTCAACTGCGACTATATAGCTACCGGGCATTATGTAAAAGTAAGAGAAGAAAATAGCAGATATGTTTTATCAAAAGCAAACGATCTCACAAAAGATCAAAGCTATGTGCTATGGGGATTAGGCCAGGAATGCTTGTCGCGTAGTATATATCCGCTTGGCGATTATCTAAAAACAGAAGTTAGGCAAATAGCCTACGATATGGGCTATAAGGAGCTGTCGAAAAAAGCGGAGAGTTACGAGATTTGCTTTGTTCCAGACAATGACTATCGTGGTTTTTTGAAGCGAAATGTAGCCGGGCTTGAAGAAAAAGTGAAAGGAGGAGATTTTGTTCTTACCAATGGTAAAGTGGTAGGAAAACACAATGGATATCCCTTCTACACCATTGGTCAACGCAAGGGGCTTGAGGTAGCATTTGGGAAACCGATGTTTGTAACAAATATTATACCTGAAACAAATACCGTTGTATTAGGTGAGGCGCATGAGTTGCAACACAATGAAATGATGGTTAGGGGATTGAATATGGTGAAATATGCAACCATTCCTGAGGGTATGGAGGCAACCACCAAGATCAGATACAGAGATCCCGGGATGAATAGTATACTACAACCTACTGCCGATGGTGTGCACGTTCAGTTTAGCCATGCGGTAAACAGTATAGCGCCAGGTCAAAGCGCTGTTTTTTACGAAGGCGACGACGTTATTGCGGGTGGTATAATACAAAAAGACCCGTCATCCTTTTTGTAAACATCGAAACTTACTAAACAATTAAGGCCAGTTTGTTCAGTACACACGGCCTCTATTGCCATAGGTTTATTTTGTGGTCAACTGGTTGAAAGGCTCTTTTTCTAACTAATTTTCACTATTTTCGTTTCTTTGTTTATATTTACGGGAAATAAGCATTGGGGATCTTATGTTAAAAAAGATATTTTCGATTTCATTGTTGGTGGCTATCGGTACTGCAGCCCTTTATTCATGTAGAAAAACCGATCAGGGTGTTGGCGACTCCACCTTAAATTACTTCCCGTTAACCTTTGGTAAGTATGTTACCTACGATGTCGATTCCATCAATTATTACGGTCCCAGTTGCACACAGATTAAGTCGAGCATGCAAATGAAATATGTGATAACCGATACCTTTTTAGACAAAAAGAAGAGGCTCACTTATCTGATGGATGTTTATGCACGCCCTTACGAAGGCGCACTATGGCTACAATCGAGCGTCATTTTTATTACTCCTACTGCAGCAGGATTGTTGTACACTCAAGACGGTACACAATATGTAAAGATGACTTTCCCAGTTAAAGAAGGTCCAACGTGGAAAGGTAATCAATACGCAACTACCGACGATTCATTGTACTCTTATCTCAAAGGCTGGAATTATAAATACACAGATTATCATAAATCTTATTACACAGGCGGTTTACGTGGCGTAAATTTTGATAATACGGTATCTTTGTTGCTCAACGACGAATCTGTTAACTACCCTACTTTCGATTCTGGTGTAAATGCATACAGGACGTTTGCAAAAGAGGTATATGCATATAATGTGGGAATGATATACAAGGAATGGACTCACTGGACCTACAAACCCGGTAAAGCGGATTGTAAAAATGGTTACAGTGTGATTATGAGGGCGATTGACCATAACTAATTTTATGTTTTGTAAAACTGCAGGCGCCGGTTTGGCTTTGTTTCTGTTGCTTGGCGGTCAGGCAAGTGCAAGCCAATATGCCTTCAGAGTTACATTTACAGATAAGAACAACACCCCGTATCTGTTAAGCAATCCATCTGCATACCTTACATCCCGTTCCATTGCACGGCGTGCGGCTCAAGGAATTTCTATAGATAGCGCCGACATTCCGGTAAACAAAAGCTACATAGATAGTGTTTTGGCGCTTACCGGCGGCAAGTTGCATGGCAGTTCGCGGTGGTTAAACACTTGCACAATACTACTTGAAGATTCCACACAAATACTTCGGCTCAACGGAAAGTCATTTATTACAAGTTTCCGATTAGTTGGTTATTACTCTACTAATCTGCACAGAGCTATAAATTACACCGGTATACCAACTGATAAGGGTAGGATTTCTGCGCAGCGGACAAGTGTAGACGGCGCCGCATATTACGGAAATACATGGACACAAACGAAGCTCGTAAACGGTAACTATCTTCACGATAACGGGTACAAAGGTCAAGGTATGCTCATTGCGGTTATTGATGCCGGTTTTATAGGTGTTGATACGCACGCAGGGTTCGACAGTCTAAGGCTGGAAGGACGCATAAAAGATACTTATAATTTTAATAGCAGAACAGATAATGTCTATGTGCAGGATGCACATGGCACCGAGGTGCTCTCTACTATTTCAGGGTACGTACCTAACGAATATGTAGGCAGTTCGCCACTGGCGTCAGTTGCGTTATATCTTACCGAGAATAATGGCAGCGAACAGCCGTTGGAGCTCGACAACTTACTTTATGCCAGCGAACGTGCCGACAGTATTGGCGCAGATGTTATTACCGAGTCGCTTGGCTACGACTTATTCGACAATCCTGCCGATGGACAGGATTTTGCTACTGATCTTGATGGCAAAACTACTGTTGGCGCGAAAGCGGCAAACATGGCTACCAAAAAAGGTATGTTGTTTGTAGCAACAGCCGGCAATGACGGATGGCCGCCGGTGCCGGGTTGGGGCAATCATATTTTGACTCCTGGCGATGCCGACAGCGCGCTGACTATAGGCGCCGTTATGTCGTCGGGAGTTGTGGCTCCGCTAAGCGGTTATGGTCCCAATGCCGCAGGCCGTGTAAAGCCCGATGTTTGCGGTATGGGAATGAGCGCAGCTACCTTCTTTTATTCTGGAGGCTACACTACGCTAAACGGCACGTCATTATCTACGCCTCAAATTGCAGGATGGGCAACATGCTTATGGCAAAAATTCCCCAATGCTACACCCTATCAGATTCGTCTTGCCATCGTAAAATGTGCAAGTTCGTTCACTACTCCCGGTGAACAAATTGGCTACGGGGTTGCCAACTTCGAATGTACAGCGCAGATATTGGATGTAAGAGACACTCCCCTGCCCTTTTCGCCTACCAACTGGCTTTTTGCTGCTCCCAATCCTTTCGATGGAATAATAACTTTGTATGCTTCTCCGGTGGCAGAAGAAGATTTCAATTTTCAGTTGTTCGATATGTCTGGCAAATTGATTTTTAATGAGCAACGTATGTTGTACAGAGGATACAACCCACCTATTACATTTTCTGTTGCAGAGCTACCCGTTGGTTTATATTTACTAAAAGCAACATCTGCATCACAGTCTGTAATGATGCGCCTCGACCGCAGATAGACATTATTTTCAATTCCCCTTGTAGCCAATATTTTTTGATGTTGTAGTCAACATCATTCGGCTCTACTATGCTTTGCTATTCATCAAGTATTTCTACTTTACTCTATTAGGATAAATTGGCGTCACATTATAAAAGCAATCTGTAATTCTTAATCGGTAGGATAAATCAAGGATCCGGGCAAACTCAAAAGTGCAGAATACCAATCGATTTGGACTGCCTATTTAGAAGCTGTAGTTTCATGTTGTACTGCCTGCAAGAATATCCCAATCAATTTACAAAATCCGTTTTGTTCAATTAACCGTTATCATCTCCTTCCGATCAGGACTTATCTATCCTTTGTAACAACTACAGCTACAAACATCATACATCAATAGCGTGCTGCTTGTTTCGTCCGTTACCGAATGATTGGTTCACCTATAAAGCGCAGTACAAAATAGTAAAAAGCAAAGGGGCTCCCGTTTTAAGAGAGCCCCGTTACCATATCAATAATTACAAATTAACGCTCGATTACAAAATGATACACGTTATTGCCGCCTGCGGTATTTACATTCAGAATGTACATACCATTTGCGATATTGCTTTGCAATTTGACAGATTCATTGATTCTGCCGTTAGTAGCTACACAAACTCCTTTGTACACTACCTGACCAAGCATATTGACAACTTCCAGCGAAACTTCCTGATCGTTACCTGTTTCCAGAACGCCTTTGATCACAAAGGATCCATTGTTAGGGTTAGGCAGTAACTTAATATCTGTTGACAGTAAGCTACCAATACCCGCGCCCACGCTCATTGTGATGCCAGCGCCTGCATTGAGTATGCCGCAATCGCTGATAACATCGCAGTTAACCACGTCTCCATTATTCAATCCGCTTGTGCTGAAGGTTGCAGCATTAGCGCCGGGAACCTGTTGTCCATTTACCAACCATTGGTATCCTGAAACAGGAATATCATTGTTTGTGTTTGCATTAAATGTAACATTTTGACCAACCTTAACGTGAGCGCCAGGGTTAACACTAATACTTACTGCATTCATTAAGCTGTATACAGTAACCGGCGTGCTTGATGTCTCTGTGCCATTTGCGTCGGTAGTATAAATTGTGGTATTACCCGGACGAACCGCAGTTACCATACCGCTAACCGCATCAACAGTAGCAATTGTGTTGTCGGCAGAATGCCAGATAGCGTCGGTTGTGCCTGCTTCAAATTGCTTCGCAGCGCCTACGCACAACGTTTGTACACCATTTGATACACGACAACTTAACACAGTCATCGGAACACTTGTACGGCATCCTGTAGCTGCTATGGTATACGTGATTCGTGTTGCAGATGCAATTACGCCAGTAACCAAACCTGTTGTAGAGCCAACACGAGCTACGGTAGGATTAGCGCTTGTCCAGAGGCCGCCGGCAGTTGCATTGCTGAGTGTTATCGGTGTTGATATACATACACTTGAAGCCCCTGTAATCGCAGAAAATGCATTAACGGTCAACGCGGTTGTAGCTACACATCCATTTGCCTGAGTTATAGAAATAGTTGGGTTTCCAGCAGCAACGCCAGTAACAACGCCCGTTGCCGAGCCTACTGTAGCTAATGCCGGATTGCTCGTACTCCACACGCCAGCTGCTGAAGTAAGTGTAATAGACTGTGTTGCGCAAACGGAACTTGAGCCGCTAATTGCAGTAAGGTTATTAATTGTTATTGGATAAGTAGCCTTACAAGCCGCAGCGCCAACAGTGTATGTTATTGTAGATATACCGCCTAATACACCGGTAACCACGCCAGTATTCAAGTCAACAGTTGCTCTGGTGGTATTACTACTACTCCATGTACCGCCTGCTGTTGCATTGGTTAGCGTTATTGTTTGTCCGGTACATACAGAAGTTGGGCCTGCTGTATTTGATAGTGCATTAACAGTAATAGTTTTTACCGCCGAACATCCGGATGGCGTAGTGTACGATATTATTGCCGTACCTACTGCTACGCCTGTTATTAATCCGGTTGTAGATCCTACGGTTGCTGCACCGGTATTGCTACTGCTCCATGTTCCGGTACCAGATATTGTATAGGTTGTCGATTGACCTACACATACATTGGAAGAACCCGTAATTGCTGAAAGGTTAGTTACTCCTATTGAATATGTAGCTCTACAGCCGCCCAATGTGTAAGAAATAAGTGTTGAACCACCAAGTACACCAGTTACTACGCCAGTAGCAGACCCAACTGTCGCTATAAGTACGTTACCCGTACCCCAAGTACCTCCTACAGATGCGTTGCTAAGTGTAATGGTTGTACCTGTACAAACCTGTGTAGGGCCTGTAATTGGGTTAAAGTCGCTAACTGATAGTGTAGTAGTGGCAACACAACCTGAACCTACGGTGTAAGAGATTGTTGCAGTTCCTGTAGCTACACCGGTAACTATTGCGGTAATAGAACCAATAGTAGCTATAGCAGGTGCGCTTGAGCTCCATGTTCCGCCTGCAGTTGCATCGCTTAATCCTATTTGCATAGATACGCAAAGCGGCGTTACGCCAGTTATCGGAGAGAGTGCATTTACAGTTACGGCCGAGGTAAGGTTACAAGAACCTAAAGTATAAGTTGCATTAAATGAACCTGTAGATATACCGGTTACTACGCCTGTTGCAGAACCTATTGTAGCCCTCAATGTGTTGCTGCTGCTCCACACACCACCGGCTGTTGCATTTGTCAAAGTCATAGACTGACCAACGCAAACCAGCGAAGGGCCAACAATTGCTGCAACCGATGTAGTTGTTACTGTGGTTAGCGCTACGCAACCAGTTCCTACTGTATACGAAATGGTAGCTGTACCACTTGCCACACCGGTTACTACGCCAGTTGTCGAACCGATGGTAGCTACAGCTGCATCGCTGGTACTCCAGGTACCGCCCGCTGTGGCATTAGCAAGAGTAGCAGACTGACCGCCGCATAAACCTGTAGTTCCGGTAATTGCCGCCATAGCATTTATGGTAACATTTGTGGAAGATAAACATCCGGTTGGTAACAAATAAGTAATCACAGCTGTGCCTGCACTGATACCCGAAACAATACCGGTGCCAGCCCCCACAGTTGCTTTACCAGCTGCGCTGCTGCTCCATGCGCCGCCAGCGGTAGCATTGGCCAATGTAATTGTTTGGCCTACGCACACTGTTGTCGCCCCTGTATTTGCAGATAGTGGATTAACTGTTATAGTAGATGCTATGTTGCAACCGGAAGCAAGCGTATAAGTAATGCTTGTTGTGCCTGCTGCTACGCCAGAAACTATGCCTGTAGTTGAACCTATTGTCGCTACGCCAATTGAGCTGCTGCTCCATGTGCCGCCTGCGGTGCTATTAGCAAGTGTTATAGTACGTCCCACACACACGCTCGTAGCGCCTGTTATGGCAGATAGCGCATTAACAGTTATGGCTTTTACTGCATTACAATTTCCAGGAAGTGCATAGGTAATAATAGTAGTGCCTAATGCAACGCCATTAACAACACCTGTTGCAGAACCAATAGTTGCTACCCCGGTTGCGCTGCTGCTCCAAACGCCGCCGGCAACTGCATTGGCCAAAGTAATTGATTGCAGCACGCATACACTGTTCGAGCCTGTTATTGCTGCAGTTGGATTAACAGTAACTGTTGCAAGCGAGCTACAGCCTGTACTTAAAATATAAGATATAGTTGCAGTACCAGCGGATACGCCAGTTACCACACCTGTTAATGAGCCAATAGAAGCTACCGTTGCATCTGTGCTGCTCCATGTACCGCCGGCTGTTGCATTTGCCAGCGTGGTGGTTAAGCCAGTGCAAGCAGCCAGCGTTCCTGTTATTGCAGACAACGGATTTACTGTCACAGTAGATACGGCGGTACATCCTGACGCCAATGCATAAGAAATAACCGCAGTACCGGCAGCAACGCCCGTTACTACGCCAGTTGCTGAGCCCACTGTAGCTCTCGCTACATTACTACTACTCCAGGTACCGCCTGCGGTAGCATTTGCAAGAGTAGTGGTTTGACCTACACAAACTCTTGTAGTACCAGTATTTGCCGTAAGCGGATTAACCGTAATTGCAGATTGTGCTGTACAACCTGTAGGCATCACATAAGAAATTGTTGCCGTACCAGCTG
>CAZLPE010000090.1:0-4250 GCA_964561325.1 uncultured Flavipsychrobacter sp. | reverse complement strand
CCTGTAACAATACCGGTTGCAGAACCTATTGTTGCTCTGCCCGTATTAGTACTGCTCCATGTTCCTCCAACTGCTGCGTTAGTCAAAGTTATTGTCTGACCTGCACAAACGCTTGATGGTCCCGCAATAGCTGAAATAGGATTAACTGTAACTGTGCTTACAGCAGTACAACCCGTCGGCAATATATATGAAATCGTGGTTGTGCCAGCCAGAACGCCGGAAACAATGCCTGTAGCTAAACCAACTGTAGCAACTGTTGGATCGCTGCTACTCCATGTACCGCCCGCGGTAGCATTTGCTAATGTAATTGTTTGGTTTGCGCAAACCTGCGACGCGCCGGTTATTGCAGAAAGTGGATTAACGGTAACTACTGTTGTAGAAAAACAGCCGGAGCCGATAGTATAAGTAATTGTTGATGTACCTGACGATACGCCGTTCACTATACCGGTAGCAGAGCCTATCGTTGCTACGCCGGTTGCGCTACTTGTCCATACGCCTCCCGCTGAACCATTTGTTAGAGTAGCGGGCTGAGTAATACAAATAGATGTTGATCCGCCAATAGCTGTAACCGAATTTACGGTCACCGATGCAGTTGCAAAGCAACCTGTTGGTAATAAAAAGGTAATAGTAGCTGTACCTGAAAGGTTACCTGTTACAACGCCCGTGCCTGCGCCTACAGATGCAATAGTAGCATCAGAGCTACTCCATGCGCCACCGGCGGTTGCGTTTGTTATTGTTATGGTAAAGCCAATACAAACACCTGATGAACCGCTTATTGCAGACAGCGGGTTAACAGTAACTGTTGTGACTGCTGTACAACCTGTTGGAAGCGTATAAGATATTATCGTTGTACCAGCTGCAACACCGCTAACTACACCAGTAGCTGAGCCAACTGTAGCAACACCGGTTGCGCTGCTCGTCCAGACACCGCCGGCATTTGTATTGCTTAAAGTTATAGTTTGACCAGCGCATACGCTTGTAGCGCCAGTGTTTGCAGCAAATGGGTTTACTGTTACCGACGATGTGGCAAAACAACCTGTTGGTAACAAATAAGTTATTGTAGCAGTGCCTGCAAGGTTACCGGTTACAACACCCGTGCCCGCGCCAACAGAGGCGATAGTTGCGTCTGAACTACTCCAAGCGCCGCCAGCTGTAGCATTAGCCAAAGTTATAGTTTGACTAATACAAACACTCGATGCTCCGGTAATTGCTGATAACGGATTTACCGAAACGGTAGCAACAGCTGTACAACCAGTAGCCATCACGTAAGAAATGGTAGTAGTTCCGGCTGCAACCCCTGTTACTATACCTGTACCTGAACCAATGGTAGCAACCCCGGTGGCCGAGCTTACCCAGTTACCGCCGGCGGTTGCATTTGTCAGAGTTATTGTCTGTCCAGCGCAAACGCTTGAAGCTCCTACAATAGCAGATAGCGGATTGACCGTAAGCGTGGATACGGCAAAGCAACCCGTTGGCATTGTATAGCTTATTACCGAAGTGCCGCCAGATACGCCGGATACTACGCCTGTGGCAGATCCAATTGTGGCAACACCCGTATTGCTGCTTGTCCATAAGCCGCCAGCTGTAGCGTTAGCCAATGTTGTACTTTGTGTAGCGCAAACGCTGGTCGCGCCGGTTATGTTTGATATTGGATTAACGGTAACAGTAAACAGCGCCGTACAACCGGTAGGCAGTGCATAGGAAATGATAGCTGTCCCAGATGTTACGCCCGATACAATACCCGTAGCTGATCCAACAGACGCAATTGCGGCATCGCTACTGCTCCATGTTCCACCTGCTGTGGGGTTAGTAAATGTGTTCGATTGACCGGTACAAATATTAGTTACACCCGATGTTGCAGTTAATGGATTTACCGTAACTGTTGCGGTTGCTCTACATGATGCCGATGTGCTATAAGTAATTATTGCAGTGCCAGATGCAACACCCGTTACAATGCCGGTTCCTGTGCCTACTGTTGCTACGCCGGTAGCGCTACTTGTCCATGTGCCGCCCGGTGCAGCATTGGCAAGCGTCAATGTTTGCGTTGCACATAGCGATCCTGCTCCTGTTATTACATCAATCGGCGTGACGGTAACCGTAGTTTGTGCAGCGCAGCCAGATGGTAAAGAATAGGAAATAATAGAAGTACCGCCACCTACGCCAGTTACCACTCCGGTAGTACCTACGGTTGCAACGCCCGTATTACTGCTTGTCCAGGTACCGCCAGCCGTGCTGTTTGTAAGCGTCAACGTCTGCCCCTGACAAATAGGCGAATTGCCGCTTGTTGGTGTCATCGTGGTCGATGTAATAGTAGTAAACGCTCGGCAAGTATTAGCGCCATAAGCAATAGAATAGGATATTACTGATGTGCCTGCAGAAACACCTGTTACAATACCGGTACCGGTACCTACAGTAGCCACACCAGTAGCGCTACTTGTCCAGACTCCTCCGGGCGCCGCATTGGTCATAGTAATAGTATTACCAGTACATACGCCTGTAGGGCCAGAATTTGCCGACAGAGCATTTGCTGTAAATGTGGCAGTTGCGTAGCATGCTGTACTTAATGCGTAGGTTATTATTGCGGTTCCTCCCCCTACTCCGGCGGTTACTGTGGTTGATGTCGATCCGGGTGAGACGACGGAGGCGATAGTCGCATCGGTTGTACTCCATACGCCTCCCGTGGTAGTCGATGATAAAACCTGAGTCCCACCGCCGCATGCTCGCAGCGTACCCGTTATTGCATTTACAGTAGTAACTGTAATTGAATAAATAGCTCTACATCCTCCGGGAGCAGTATAGGTAATATTTACAGGACCCAAACCGGTTCCTGTGACTGTCGTCACATTACCCGAAGTTGTACTGAAAGAAACTCGCGCAGCACTAAGGCTCCATGTTCCGCCTGCGGTTGCGTCGCTTAAAACCTGCGATTGACCAAAACATAAAGTATTGCTGGTACCGGTAATAGGTGAAACATTACCCATTGTAACTACGGTAGTAGTTACACACCCGCTTATCAAAGTGATAGAAATTGTAGCTGTACCAGTCGCAACGCCGGTTACAACACCGCTTGTCGATCCAACCGTTGCTTTTGTTATATCCGAACTTGACCAAATTTGTCCCGAACCTTCTGCTCCACCTGCATAATTGAGCGTTGTTGACGATCCAGGACAGACTGTTGTAGTTCCTGCTATGCCAGTATTGAAAGGATTGACATTCATGTTTGCTGTAACAACGCAACCCGATCCAACTGAATAAGAAATGATTGCAGCTCCACCCGTGGCAATTCCGGTTACTACACCTGTAGTAGAACCTACAGTAGCAATGGTGATGTTGTTGCTGCTCCATGTACCGCCAGGTGTAGCATTACTTAGTGTTACTTGTTGACCGCCGCAAACTGATGTAGGGCCAGTAATAGCAGTAATTGGAATAGATGTTAGCGTGTAGGTGTTAAAACAACCAGAGCTTATCATATAAGTAATTGTAACTGTTCCGGAAGAAACGCCTGTAACTTGTCCCGATGCAGATCCTACAACTGCTATTGCATTGTCGCTGCTCGACCAAGCTCCTCCAAACGGAGAAACATTCAAGTTGAGGTTAGAGCCAACGCACACTATTGTGGAACCTCCAGCCGCATTGATTGCCGACAATACACTAACTGTTAACGCCATTGTAGCCCTACATCCTGTACTATAATTATATGTTACGGTCGTGTTGCCGGCATTTAGACCAGATACGACACCAGTTGTTGAACCAATAGAAGCGATCAGTATATTGCCGCTACTCCATGTGCCTCCTGGCGTAGCATTTGCTAATGTGCCTGATTGACCCACGCACACTGTTGAAGGGCCTGTGATGGCTGCTATTGAAGTAACGCTAACTGTAGTCAGTGCGCTACAGCCAGAAGAAATAATATAAGAAATAGTTGCAGTTCCGCCGCCGACACCTGTTACAATGCCAGTTGTTGAGCCAATTGTTGCAACGCCTGTTGCGCTACTACTCCAGGTACCGCCCGGCGTGGCATCTGTTAGCGACATTGTTTGGCCAACGCAGGCAACGCCTACACCGCTGATTGCAGCCACAGTAGTAACTGTAAGTGATGCTACAGCCGAACAGCCTGTACCTAATGTGTAGGTGATTGTTGCAGAACCTGAACTAACGCCTGTTACAACGCCAGTTGACGAACCAACACTGGCAATACCTGTGTTGCTCGATGACCAAACGCCGCCAGATGCAGAGTTTGATAAAGTTAA
>CAZLPE010000089.1:0-15558 GCA_964561325.1 uncultured Flavipsychrobacter sp. | reverse complement strand
CGCTTCGGTATCTGCAACAACAAAAAATTGTGATAGGAACTGCTGGAGTAGCGTACGTAGAGGCGGAGCCAGAATTGTCAGTTACTATTGTTTTAAAGCCGGTAATAACAGCTGTTGCCACCTCAAGCGCACCGCTTGTAGATCATTACAGCATAGCGCTTGATGGTAATAGTTTGATGTTTGTTAATAGGTATGACCTGATTACCGACTATCTGATAGGCAACCCCTTGAAATATGAAACGGAAGGTAATTATCTGGCTGGGTTACCGTCGGCAAATATTAGTCCGGATGCGATAACGCTAATGCCTGCAAAACATATACCTTATTCGATACCATGGGTTGCGGGCCATGGTATGATGATGTGCTGGGACGCAAACCCAACGCCTGTAAAGACCGTAACATTTAAAGACGTAGCAGGGAATGAAGCTTACTATTCGCCGCTTGTTGTGTTGCAGGCAGACGCTAACATAGTGAAAGCCTGTTTGGTTCCGGATTTATTAGTGGAAGTAGTTTCATCTACTGATACCGAGGCTACGCTCAGGCTCACCCGAAGCCATTCTCCTCTACCCTTACCCGATTTGAGCACTTATAATGACATTGCGCTGAGCTGGATATATGCGGGGACAGCAGGAATTCCCGACCCAGCAGACCCCAGTAATCCGGATAAGATAATACTGGTTCGTACCATTGGCAACCACACTTTTGGCGTAAAGGCAACCTATCGCAATAGCGCGCTTTTGATTAGCTATCCGGCGAGCCAGTTTACGATGGTAGTGAACATAGGCTGATAAATTTATTTTCTACACAACAACTTTTTCTATGGCAAGAACGATTGCACAAATTCAACAAACGATAAAAGATGCCAAGGCAGCCAACCCAACATTGAGTGGTCTGACGAGTACGAGTATGGTAGCCATTTGGCAATTATGGACCTATATCGTGGCCGTTTGCCAGTGGACGCTCGAAAGCCTGTTTGACGCTCATAAAATGGAAGTTTCGGGTATAATTGCCACTCAAAGGCCGCATACATTACAGTGGTATGTGGTTATGGCAAAGAAGTTTCAGTATGGGGTAATATTGCCGCCTGATACCGACGTCTATGCTATTGTTCCTCCCGCTGATCCAGCAGTTTTGGTAGTGCAATACGCTGCCGCAGTGGAGCTTGCAGGGTTGGTAAGGATAAAGGTGGCCCGTATGAGCGGCGCTGCGCTGTCGGCTTTGACTACCTTACAGCTTACTGCGTTTTCGGCTTATATGAACAGGATAAAGGACGCAGGCGTACGATTGCAGCTCACCAGCGGTCCGCCCGACGAGCTGCAGCTGGCGTTGCATATCTTTTACGACCCGCTTGTGCTGGATAGCGCTGGCGCCAGAATAGACGGAACAAGCTCCGATCCTGTAAAGGCCGCAGTGAAAAACTTTCTGGAGCATTTACCATTCAATGGTTTGTTTGTACTCAATTTTCTGATTGAGGCTTTGCAGGCAATTGAGGGCGTGCGGATAGGTCAGGTTGTGAACGCACAGGCGCACTATGGATTTACCAGCTATGTGCCGATACTTGTAGAGTATGTTCCGGACGCAGGATATATGTCGCTCGACGAGGCCTTTTTTGATATGCATATTACCTACTCCGCACACGGTCCCGTATAGTTTAGGTAACCAGATTTGATTTATTAACAACTAAAAACAGTAACGATGCCCTTTTTTGATATTGATTACGATGTATTGGTGTGGCAGTTGTTGCCGGTTCGTTTAAGAAAACCCATTGCATATGCCTGGTTAAAATGTCTGGTGGAGCCGGTGAAATGGCTGTATGGACTGTTCACAGGTTTTAGAAGCGCAAATTTGTATTTATTGGCGCACAATAGTCAGGTAGCTTATCTGGAAGCTGCGCTGAACGATACGTTTGACAGCGCACTGAGGAGGATATACATTACGGATGGCGCATACGAAGATCCTGAATTTGTGTATTTGGCGCCGGAGAATAAGCCTGTTTGGTTGGGGCTTGTCGCAGAGATAGGCAGCACAGGCTACACAAATCCGCGAGCGCTATATACGAATGCGGAAACGTCGCTTTTGGGTACTGCATTTATAACAGTAGTTCCGGTTGGGTTGATTTTTGATACGCAGCGTATGCGTGCGCTGGTGGATTTCTACAGGCTTGCCGGCCGGAATCAGTATGAGATTGTAGCGATATAGAACAGTATTATTTTATAAAAACACACATTAAATGAAGGCAATAGACTTTACAAAACCTGGTGGGTTTCCACTTACGCAAGATCAGCTTGGCTATTTGCAGCAGGCTTATACAGAAACGGTTACGGCGCTTTCCCTGATTGGTAGTTCGGGTGGGTCTGCGCCTGTGGTTATCAATGGTATGGCGGTTAGTTATCCGTCGCCCGGAGCAATAGCTGTGACTGATGGCTGGATATTGTACAACGGCGAGATGGTGCGCTTTACAGCAAGCAGCGTTTCCGGACTTGGTGTGGGAACAGAGGCATATGTAGTAATTGCGGCTACAGCAGGTTCTTTAACGTATAACGATGGTAGTACACCTGCCGTAATTATGGATAAAAGCGCCAATCTGCAAGCGCTACCAACCGGCACACCGACCGATGCATTTCACTTTTTGCTGAGTGCGCTCAGTCCGTTTGGCAAGGGGTTTGGTATAAACAATCGTGAGCAGTTGTGGAACAGCCTTGCTGTGAGCACAGCGCCGGCAATGGGCGGGGTAACGGGTACTGTGTACTACAAGAAAGATTTTACGGCAAACACGCTCCACATTCGAGGTTTTTTGTTTGCAAATAATGCACAAAATTTTGCTGCATCGCCGGGTGCGAGTTATTATAATATGGTAACATTACCTGCTGGGTATGTGCCGGTTTATAATGTATTTTTCACGTCGCATTACTATTTATCATCGTTATTGCTGGATGACTTAGGTACTGGTTACATAAAACAATTGACTTCTTCTATTAATTCAGGTGGACAGTTTTTTATCAATTGGATAAAGCCAGATGTTTCGGTTAGCTCCTATGGAGTTAATTTTAATGCAATTATCTCGCTCGACTAACTTCTTGCCGCGCTTTGTCGGGTAAAAAGCAATAGATAAACTATAATGAAAAGCATAGAAGTGACGCTCGACGCAGCAACCTTGAGCAAGAGGAAACCAATATTTGAAAAGTTCCATAACTCAACGCTGAAAAAAACGAGATGATGTATAACAATGAGGAACAGGCTATAAACGAGAAATGGCATCCAGCCCATAGTTCTTATAGATGGATGCAGTCCGGCATATTCGCTAAGGTGGCGGGGCTGCAATGCGCTGAGCACATTGGTACGCAAGTAGGCCACAAATACGGTAGCGGCAGCATGCATGCCGGCGGTACACATAAATATATCTACGGTAACGCCCATAATAAAACCCAAAATAAGTAATGCCCAAACCGGAGTTTCGAAAGGGAGTAGTAAAATAAATACCGGGTAAACAAAAGGTATGAAAATTGGAAAACCAACAGGTTCGCTCCACCACCGCAAGGTAATCTTGTTTAAGATTAATGTTTGCAGCAGTGCGATAATTATAAAACGTAAAGTATTTTTTAAATATACGTTCATGTTATTTTTTTACTGTTGAATCTTCGAGGCGTTTCTTTTCTTCGCCCATCTTGTTTTCTACTACATATACATACTGCAGGCTTCTAAAATTGGTAGATGGTTGCAAGTATAGTTTTTGGAAGTTGTTTTTCTTCAATACAGTTATGCGCACTACCGTGCCAACCAGTATATCTGCTGGGAAAAAGGAGAAGTTGGTTGTAAAAACCGAGTCTCCTTTTTTTACTTTGGCCTGCGGAGGCACATCTATCATTTGCAATTGGTCGGGCTGTTTCTCGTCCCAAACTATATAGCCGATGGTGGCATCGTGCAGTTTTGCGCTTACTTTTTGTTTTGCGCTAAGTATGGACAATACACTTGCAAAATGTGCAGAAACATGCTCTACCCTTCCAACTATGCCGGTTCCTGAAATGACAGCCATATTTTTACCAACTCCATCTTTAGAACCTCTGTTGATAGTAATATAGTTGTCGCTTGCATTGATAGAGTTATTAATTACTCTTGCACTACGGTAGGTGTAATCGGCGTACTTGATAATATGTGTGTTGGTATCGTTGGCAATGATCTTATGTAATGCAACACTATCTTTCAGCGTATCTACACTTTTTAGCTCATCAATTTTCCTTCTCAGCATGGCGTTTTCGTTTAGCAGGCTGTCGTTCATATTCCGTAGTCCGAAATAATAGACGACATCGCTCCGCTTTTTGTAAACCAAGCCGGAAACAGCATTTGCAGAACTGATAATATCATTGCCTTGTAATGTGTTCGTTCGCTCAATGAGCACAACGCACACTATTTCTAATGTTAGAAATAGTATGAGATTGAAAAAGCGCCGAACAAATAGTATAAAATTGCGCACCTAATAAAATGTAATTAGCAACTCGTTACTCGATGGTAAAATGCAAAACTAACTATGTGTTAATAATAAACGCTATCAAGTTACGTAAACCGGTAATAATAATATACCACTTGCAGGTCATAATAGCAATTTGGGGCTAAAATGATCAAAAAAGAGATAATTTGCTTGATTTGCCTACTTCATAAGGAATGGCATTCTGGCAATATTTTTTAACGCCATACCCGTACCTCTAACAACAGCGCGCAACGGATCGTCGGCAACATGTACTGCCAGCTTTATTTTGTGTGATATCCTCTTATCTAAGCCGCGAAGTAGCGCTCCACCGCCGGTAAGATAAAGTCCGCGTCTGTAAATATCCGATGCAAGTTCAGGAGGCGTTTGTTCTAACGCTTTTAAAATAGCTTCTTCGATTTTGAAGATAGACTTATCGAGCGCTTCGGCAACTTCCTGATAAGAAACCATTATTTGTTTGGGAATACCCGTTACCAGGTCGCGACCATTTACAGCAATATCATCGGGTGGGTTATCCAGTTCTTTAAGCGCCGACCCAACGTGAATCTTAATTTGTTCTGCTGTGCGTTCGCCTATCATAAGGCTATGGTACCGGCGCATCGTTTCCATAATATCGTTTGTAAACTCGTCGCCTGCAATTCTAATAGACTGATCGCAAACGATACCAGCTAGGGCTATTACCGAAATGCCGGTGGTACCGCCGCCAATATCTATAATCATATTACCGGTAGGCTCTTCTACATCTATGCCTATACCCAGCGCAGCTGCCATAGGTTCGTGTATCATGTATACTTCTTTGGCGCCTGCTTGTGCAGCAGAGTCGCGCACAGCTCTTTTTTCGACTTCGGTAATACTGGAGGGTATACAAATAACCATTCGCCAGCTAGGAGGAAACATGGGTTTTTTAGGATACACCAACTTAATCATTTCGCGTAACATCCCTTCTGCTGCATTAAAATCGGCAATTACACCGTCTTTAAGCGGGCGTATTGTTTTGAGATTTTCATGCGTTTTTTCGTGCATCATCATAGCTTTTTTGCCCACTGCTACAATTTTGTTGGAAGAGCGGTCAATAGCTACAATAGACGGCTCATCTACCACAACCTGATCGTTGTGAATAATAAGCGTATTGGCAGTGCCAAGATCTATTGCTATTTCTTGTGTAAGAAACTTAAAAAAGCCTAAAAAACTCATTCTGGCGGTAATTTTATAATGATCGCAAAGTTGCGAAATTAGTAGTTTAATGCAGGAGATATTATCGCCGGCAGTGGCAAAATTATGGAAATATTTATCCCCGAAAGGTGAAATTGTGCGGCTTGCTAAAAATAAAAATTTTAATGTATGATAAACCTTGAGTTAGTCTCGATCAATGCCCAAAAGCGGCAAAAACCTACTGACAGTTACCGCTAATTATACAAAATACATGTTAAGTAAATTTGTTTTGGCAATTGCCAGTCCCATTTTTAGAAGAATACTTTTGGCGTTTTTTCCCTAGTTTTGCAACTCGGGCGTTGAGCCCGATTTTTTTATACCTGCTCATCGCTTTGTCAAGTCAAAAAGTCGAATTTTTCGGTGTAACAAACCGCTAAAGCTTTAGAATGTTTTCATTGATTACTAACATATTTTTCTGGAACAATGCCTCGCGATTTATCTATTAAAAGTGTACTTATTATTGGCTCAGGCCCAATCATTATTGGTCAGGCTTGCGAATTCGACTATTCCGGGTCGCAGGCGGCAAGAAGCCTAAGAGAAGAGGGTATAAAAGTTATACTCATCAATTCGAACCCTGCAACGATAATGACTGATCCGATAATGGCAGATAAAGTTTATCTATCGCCTTTGACGGTTGAAAGCATTGAGCAAATTCTGGAGGAAAATGACATAGATGCAGTATTGCCCACAATGGGCGGTCAAACTGCGCTCAACCTTGCAAAAGAGGCTGATGAACTCGGTATCTGGGAGCGATATAATGTACGGCTTATAGGCGTAGATATCAAGGCTATAGATAAAGCGGAAGACCGAGAGCTTTTTCGCAAATGGATGATTGAACTTGGCGTTCCGGTTGCAACAGCGCGGACGGCAAATTCGCTGCTGGAAGGAAAGGAATTTGCGCAACAGATTGGTTTGCCCATTGTAATCCGTCCCTCGTTTACGCTTGGAGGATCGGGCGGAGGTATAGTAATGCAAAAAGAGGAACTGGAGCATGCATTGGAGCGTGGATTGACGGCATCGCCAATGCACGAAGTGCTTGTAGAAAAAGCGATGCTTGGATGGAAGGAATTTGAACTGGAATTGCTGAGAGATAAAAATGACAATGTTGTTATTATCTGTACTGTAGAAAATTTCGACCCAATGGGAATTCATACCGGCGACAGTATCACTGTAGCGCCCGCTATGACGCTAAGCGACACAGCATTTCAACTAATGCGTAATACCGCAATAAGTATGATGCGCGACCTCGGTAATTTTGCCGGAGGTTGCAATGTGCAATTTGCTTTAAACCCGGATACTGAAGAAATAATAGCTATTGAGATAAACCCGCGCGTTAGTAGGTCATCAGCGCTTGCGTCGAAAGCCACCGGTTATCCGATAGCTAAAATAGCTGCAAAACTTGCCATCGGCTATTCGCTCGACGAGCTTAAAAACCAGATCACTCAAACCACGTCGGCTTATTTTGAACCTGCGCTCGATTATGTTATCGTAAAAATGCCCCGCTGGAATTTCGATAAATTTAAAGGCGCCGACGATACGCTTGGGTTGCAAATGAAGTCGGTTGGTGAAGTAATGGCTATAGGAAGAACATTTCCGGAAGCTTTGCAGAAGGCGTGTCAGAGTCTTGAAAACAATGCTACCGGATTGTCATTTATCAGCGCCAGCAGAATGCGCCCGGAGGAGCTCATTGATTCGCTAAAACGTCCGACATGGGATCGTATATTCAGAATCAAAGAAGCAATAGCAGCCGGCGTATCTATTAAAACTATCAAGGAGCTCACCCAGATTGACCGTTGGTTTTTATACCAGATACAGAACATTGTAAATCTGGAAACCGAAATACGTAAATACAAACACTTGGAAAAGCTGCCTGAGTCGCTGCTTTTTGAGGCAAAGCAAATGGGTTTTGGCGACGAGCAATTGGCTGATCTGGTGAAAGATTGTACCGGAGAGGAAGTATATGAATATAGAAAAGCGCTCGGTATAACGCGTGTGTATAAAATGGTGGATACCTGCAGCGCAGAATTTGAAGCAAAGACACCTTATTATTACAGCACCTTTGAGCGTAAAGCTGAGTTGTTGGCCGCAGGCACTCCCAACGAAGTTTTTAACGAAAGTAAATCGACCGACCGCAAGAAAATAATTGTTTTAGGGTCGGGTCCTAATCGTATTGGGCAGGGCATAGAATTTGACTACTGCTGCACCCACGGATTGATGGCCATAAGAGAATGCGGGTATGAGTCGATTATGGTAAATTGCAATCCGGAAACAGTTTCTACCGATTTTGATATTGCCGATAAACTCTATTTTGAGCCTGTATATTGGGAGCATTTGTGGGAAATCATAGAACAAGAGCAACCCTATGGCGTTATTGTTCAGCTTGGCGGCCAAACAGCGCTGAAATTGGCAAAGCGATTACATGAAAAGGGTATCAAAATAATAGGTACTTCTTTTGATAGCATGGATATTGCCGAAGATCGCGGTAGGTTTAGCGATACGCTAAAGGATCTGGGTATACCTTACCCAAACTACGGCACTGCCTACACCACCGATGAAGCAATAGAAGTGGCGAAGGAAGTAGGTTATCCTGTTTTGGTGCGCCCGTCTTATGTATTGGGTGGACAAAGAATGAGGATAGTGATCAATGATAGCGAGCTGGAAAAGAGCGTAGTAAGTCTACTGAAACATTTGCCGGGTAACAAGATACTGATAGACCACTTTTTGGACAGGTGTCAGGAGGCGGAAGTAGATGCTATATGCGATGGCGAAGATGTGCACATAATGGGTGTGATGGAGCATATAGAGCCGGCAGGTATACATAGCGGAGATAGTCATGCAGTATTGCCGGCATTCAACCTGACCCCGTTGATTGTGGATGAGATGATAGATATAGCAAAGAAAATAGCGCTAAGTCTTAACATCAAGGGATTAATAAACATACAGTATGCCATAAAAAATGGCAAAGTATATGTTATTGAGGCAAATCCACGCGCAAGTCGCACAACACCGTTTATTGCTAAGGCATATGGAATACCCTACCTCAATATAGCTACCAAGGTAATGTTGGGTGAAACAAAGTTGAAAGATCTGGATATTGAGAAAAAGCTGGAGGGATTTGCCGTAAAAGAGCCGGTGTTTAGCTTCAATAAATTTCCGAACGTAAACAAAGAGTTGGGACCCGAAATGAAAAGTACGGGCGAGGCTATCAGGTTTATAAAAAATCTTCGCGATCCATGGTTTAGGCAGTTATACAAGGAGCGCAGTATGCATTTAAGCAAATAGTAGAAAAACATTGTACGGTCGTAATTGCAAAGATTACGACCGTTTTTTATAATGATACATACTACAAGCAGGATAGTCAATTGCGCTTTCTCTCCAAAACCGTTGTACTACACTAATCAGTTATTGAAAGTACCATATATTCGATTTGAGCAACAGACCAACTCATGTAGTTTGACAATGTATATGTAAAAATAATAGGTTTTCAATCTGCTATGAAATCGAAGTATTGACATATAATAAAAGGTTAGGGCTTCGATATTTGAATTATATATTTGCGTAAAACCTCGTTATGAAAATTATTTTCCTTCATGCTGCTTTTATATTTGCGGCGCTTACTACTGCCAACGCTCAGCAAACACTAACCCAGAGTAGTTATCCTACGTCGGTATTGGGTACAGATACGCTCAAAAAAACTACGACAATTTCAACATTTCCATCGCTAATGCCGGCTACCGCAGGATTGTGGGATATGAGCGCAATTACGGATACAACACCTGTGTATTATGCATACCGGGTACCTACAGTCACTTATCAGTATGCCGACAGTAATATGTATACGTTTGCAGGTTATGGGTATCAGGGAAATGCACAAACCAGTATAACAGCCGCTGGAATTATGGAATATGGGGTGAACATACAGAAAACAGGGTATAGTTTAACTCCATTAACTCTTGGTATGACTGACAGCCTTATCATCAACCAACAAAATGTTGTATTCACAACGCCAAGAAAAAAGGTTGCATTTCCCGCAACCTATATGAGCTCATGGACATCGAGCTACATTGCAGACTTTAGTTTTCAGGTGTCGCTGTCGCTTATTAGTTTAGACCATGCACCCGGTGTAGTGCGCAGCTTTATTACTCAGAAAGACTCAGTAATAGGATGGGGTAAAATGAGGGTTAAAGACCTGTCAGGGAGCCCGTCGGCTTACCTGAATGTGTTGCAGGTGCAAACAACGATCATAAAAACTGACAGTTTCTATATTAACGGTTCATTGGCTCCGCTGCCGCTGCTCAGTATTTTTAATTTGGCTCAAGGCAGAACAGATAGCACGTTTCTGCACAATTATTACCGCGCCCAAGAAGTTACCCCTCTTGCTGAGGTGCGGTTTAGCAATGGGTCTTTTTCTACCCCACGCAAAGCAACAACACATGTACAGCGGTTGTTCGAGCTCGGTTTGGCCGACATCAACAACGCATCGCTCGTAAAACTGTACCCCAATCCGGTAACAGTAGACAAAATAGATGTAGAAGGGCTCACCGCAACCGGCCAATGGGCTTATTTGCTTACAGATGTAACGGGTAAGGAAATAGCAAAAAGTACATTAACTGTCACTAATTGCTCGGCCAATGTGCCGCTGCAAGCAGGTATGCAGGCTGGTAATTACTACTTAACGCTGCTGCGCGATGGAGTTGTGTATTGCGTAAAGCCAGTGACTGTGGCAGAATAAGCGTACTAATTTCGTTTCAGATTAGTTGCTTAACGAGTTTTTTCAATACTAATTGTCTATTAATTTTTGGTTAGTGTGGCGCTGATCCATAAATAGATGTGCATATTGGCAATAAATATTTGTAGGAAATGCGGCATGTGCAATATTATGCTCGTACATTTATTGGCAAATATTAATGTATGAAAAACCTATGCTTTATCCTTGTCGCGCTATTGATTTCGTTCGTTTCGTCGGCAATAGCGCCAATAACCGGCCCTTCATCTGTATGTACAGGTAGGTCTATTTACCTTAACGACTCTACTCCCGGAGGCACATGGAGCAGTAGCGACATTACAATAGCAGCAACCTCAGGAACCACCAGCAGCTGGGTGAATGGCGTAGCTCCGGGTACAGCTACAATTACCTACACAGTAGGTAGTTTATTTGTAACAACTGTAATAACCGTCAATCCTTCTCCTTCTGCCATTACCGGCGATATAAATGTTTGCGCAGGCTCTTCATCAACATTAGCTTGTGCAGAGCCGGGAGGAACCTGGAGCAGCTCGAACCCGGCAATAGCTGTAGCCGGCGGCGGCGGTGTGATATCCGGCGTTTCCTACGGAGCTACCTTTATTTCGTACACACTATCGGGTGGTTGCAGTTCTTCTACCGTATTTTATGTTTCGGTATTGCCTACAGGTATCACCGGCGCTACTACGGTATGCGCAGGCGGCACGGCTACTGTAACAGCTTCTACAGGTTATGGTGTGTGGAGTAGTAGCGTACCAGGTGTTGCTACAGTAGCTGGTAGCATTGCAGCAACAGTAACAGGCATCACGACGGGTATCACCACTATTTCGTATACAAATGTATGCGGATATGCTACGCGCGATATTACGGTTGTAACAGGACCAAGCGCTATAACCGGCGTTCCTACTATTTGCGTCGGTAGAACTTCTACTTTGAGCAACTCTGTTTCGGGCGGTACGTGGAGTAGCAGCGCTCCTGCCATAGCATCGGTAAGCCCGACAACTGGTGTGGTAACGGGTAATACTGCTGGCGGCGCTACAATAACCTATTCATTGGGCACGGGTTGCTTCGTTACCCGAACTGTTACGGTTATTACCGCTCCCGGTCCAATTTATGGTTCAACTACATTGTGCGACGGAACAACTACTTATTTATCTAACTCAAGTCCGGGTGGAACATGGACGAGCAGTGTCCCGGCGGTAGCTACTATTGGCGCTTCTACTGGACTCGTAAGCGGACTTTCGGCAGGAGCAACCACTATTAGTTATACATTAGGTTCCGGTTGCGCAGTTAGCGCTGTTGTTACAGTTGTTACTGCGCCAACAGCAATAACCGGCACGCCATCCGGCTGTGTAGGCGCCACAACAACCCTTGCCGACGCTACAGCTGGCGGTACGTGGAGCAGCAGCAACCTTGCCGTAGCAACTGTTACCGGTTCTCCATCTGGTATCGTAACTGGCATAGCCCCCGGCACCTCCGTTATTTCTTACACTACAGCCTGCGGTATAGTAACCACTGTCTTTACTGTGCATGCCCTTCCTTCTGTTGCAGCTACCTCTGCCACTACCTGCGGCCGACTAATAACATTGACTGCTACCGGAGCTTCAACTTATTCGTGGTCGCCTACAACAGGTTTATCCTGCCCAACCTGCTCTACGACCGATGCTAACATTAACTATACCACAAATTATGTGGTAACTGGCACTGCCACATCGGGATGCATAAACACAACCACCGTAACAGTAGATGGAAACAGAATATTAGGTAAGGTATCCTTTAGCACAACGCCGCCAGACACGCTGGATATGAAAGTTTGGCTGATACAATTTAATCCGGCCGATAGCTCCATCACCGCGCTCGACTCAACTATTACTTGTTTATCTGGCGGCGCGCCATATTACGAATTTGATGGCAGGGCTGCAGGCAGGTACATGGTAAAAGGTCGTATGCTGCATGGCAGCACACCCGGCACAAGCGGATATATACCTACCTACAGCGCAGCTTCGCCATTTTGGTATGCAGCTGCCAGCGTTAGTCATTTTTTGTCTACTACAGACTCCATGAATATTAATATGCAGTATGGTACCGTACCGGCAGGTCCGGGTTTCATAAGCGGCTATGTGGTATCTGGCGCCGGTAAGGGAACATCGGGTGACGTGCCCGCGCCAGGAATGCTTATTTATCTGCTCGATGCCACTACGCATCAACCCCTTACTTATACTTATACAAACCTAAGCGGTGGATATTCATTCACGGGTCTTGCCTATGGAACATATATTATTCACCCTGAAGAATATGATTATACAACAATACCATCGTCGGTTATTACACTTAGCACAACAACCGGTACGGCAACTGCTGTTGATTTCAGACAGTTTACTACCAGCCGCGTAATTAAACCCTTTACTATTGTTACAACTACATTGTCGGGTATAGAACAACCTACATTTTCTATGGCGCCTAACCCTACTGGTGCGCAACTTACTGTTAGGTGGAATAATATTGTATCAGAAAAAGCTACTGTAACGGTAAGGGATATGACAGGCCGGTTTATGATGTCAAACGAGTTTGAAATAAACGCAACAATGGGAACTAAAACCTTGGATTGCAGTGGTTTGAATAATGGATTATATATAATCTCGATAAAAACCGATAAAATAAACATTAGTGAAAGGTTGGAAATAGCCCATTAGGCAAAAAACAACAATTAACCTGCAACTAAAAAAATATTTATTTTTATTACTAACATTCGGAGTTAAATTTACGCCATATTATGTGCTGTAGTTTTACGCGCTTAATATGGCGTAGCTGTTTATCGTATAAGCTCAAGCATTCTATATAGTCATTTTCCATTCTGTAATAATAAAACAAGTACCTATGCGGCAACTTTATCGTTTTAAAAATTTAGTATCATCCTTGCTACTGGCAGGGTCTGTTGTGGGCGCTAATGCTCAGACAGTAACTTTTAACTACACCGGCGCAGTACAAACCTACACGGTAGGCAGCGGCGTGTCTAGTCTGGTGGTAGATGCTCAGGGCGCCAAGGGCGGTACCGGCGGCAACGGAACCATCAATGATCGCGGCGGCTATGGCGGACGCACACAATGCTCATTGGCGGTAACGCCGGGTCAGGTATTGTACCTGATGGTAGGCGGACAGGGCGGCAACGGTAGCGGCACATGCTGCGGCGCTGTTATACCCGGCGGCTACAATGGCGGCGGCGCAGCCAACTATGGCAATGGCGGCAGCGGCGGCGGCGCTTCTGATATTCGTATTGGCGGCACTACGCTCGCTAACCGCGTGGTAGTTGCCGGCGGCGGCGGCGGCGGCGGATTTACTTCCACCTCAATATATGTAGATAACTACGAACGTGGCGGCGAAGGCGGTGGACTATCTGCCGAAAGCGGACACTACGACGACTTTGTTATATCGGGCTATGGCGGCGGCGGCGGCACACTTACTGCCGGCGGCGCTGGCGGCACGGTAATGTGCACATCATCAAGCGGCGCATCTGGCGTTGGCGGCGGTAGCAGCACTACTTGCTATGGCGGCGGCGGCGGCGGCGGTTATTATGGCGGCGGCGGCGGCAGCAATGCCGGCGGCGGCGGCGGCGGCTCGTACACAAGCCCAACGCTGGCCACAGCAGTGGTGCACACTGCCGGTTATCGCACGGGTTCAAACGGCCTTATTGTGCTCACTCCTGTATGTCCGTCATTTTCAGGCGGCGCTATTGCCGGTCGTTTATATGGTTGCGTAGGCGAATCTGACTCACTGACCAACCCAACAGGCACCAGCGGCGGAACATGGACCAGCAGCGCTCCCGCTGTGGCAACCATTAATATGTATACCGGTGTTGTTACCTGCGTATCGCCGGGTATTACCAGCATTACCTACTCTGTTACTTCAGGTTGCGGCACTGCTACTGCGGTGGCTTCGTTCTCCGTTTTTGCTACGCCTTCGGTCACAGCTTCTGCTACCTATGCAACCTGCGGCGACGACTATACGCTTACAGCAACAGGGGCTACAAGCTACACATGGTCGCCATCTACGGGTTTATCTTGCCCTACGTGCAGTACTACAACCGTAAACCCTACCGCTACCACTACGTTCACCGTATTGGGCTCCTCCGGTTATTGCAGCAGCTCTGCAACGGTTACTGTTAATGGTAACCGTATCTTAGGCCATGTATCTTTTAGCTCAACTCCGCCCGATACGCTTGATATGAAGGTGTGGCTCATCCAGTTCAACCCAACGGATAGCTCTATTACTGCGCTCGACTCAACCCTTACTTGCCTCGATGCCGGAACTCCGTATTTCGAGTTTGCTTCAAGACCAGCCGGCAACTACATGGTGAAAGGTAAAATGCTCTATGGCAGCTATGCAGGTATGAGCGGTTACGTGCCTACTTACAGCCTTGCATCTCCGCACTGGTCTACTGGCGCAACTGTTTCGCACGCATCGGCTACCGATTCTATGCATATTACTATGCAATATGGCACAGTGCCTGCGGGCCCCGGCTTTATCAGCGGCTATGTGGTGTCTGGCGCAGGCCGCGGTACTACAGGCGATGTTCCCGCAGTAGGCATGCTCGTTTATCTGCTCGATGCCACTACGCATCGTCCGGTAACATACGCATACACTAACACAGCAGGCGCTTACTCGTTTACAGGTATTGGCTATGGCACATACATTATCCATCCCGAAGAGTACGACTACAATACTATCGAGTCTGTTGTTATCACGCTTAGCTCTACAACGCCATCCGCTACAGCGGTCGATTTCAGGCAGTTTACTACTTCGCGCGTTATCAAGCCTTTTACAATTGTTACTACCAGCATAGCTACCGCAGCGGGTACTGGCTTTAGCCTCTATCCAAACCCAACTACCGGCCTCCTGAATATCAACTGGAGCAACCAGACCTTGGGCGAAGCAACAATGGTAATTACAGATATGATTGGTCGTGCAGTATATACTGCGCCTGTTAGCATTAACGCTGCAAGCGGTCAGTCTGCCGTTGTGCTCAGCGATCTGAAATCAGGTTTATACCTGATCAGTATTAAGTCTGACAATATCAACTACAGCGGCAAATTGCAGATTGCAAAATAATAGCATTTGTGCGCAT
>CAZLPE010000088.1:3441-15623 GCA_964561325.1 uncultured Flavipsychrobacter sp. | reverse complement strand
TTTTTACTTATTTTCAATTCCTACTGCAAATATTCACTTAAGAAATGTAATAAAACTACCAACAAAGTCATTTTATTTATATGCAAAATGGCGCAAGGCTGCGATTTTTAACAAAAATACAATCGCTCACAAAACAGAGCATGCATTAAATTACATATAAAATTAAAAACAATAATTCGGATTTAAATACATTTAAATAACTGACAAATAGCTCAGTGTAATTGGAGCGCAAAGGTACAATTTTCAACGCTCAAATTAAAAAATAATCAATCAATAACAGCAGTTTAGCAAATTGAAAAAAAACGAAATTTTAATTCCCGTTATTAACAACTCGATAAGCAATAAAGTTAAAGATCAATTGCCGAAATATCAACATTTTGGCGCCATTTCTCACAATAAATTACGTAAAATTCACTTAGCTGGATTTACAGATTACTAAGTAAAATTAGATTTGATTGTCTGCTATAGTTATGACGAAAATCATTATACAAAAAAAAGACTACGCGAAACGCTTTGTTGGAAGGAAATACAAAAAAAGAGGAGCAAAAACCGAAAACTGATATCAGAAATAAAAAACCAGTTTTTCTTAAAAATCTGCTTGCAGACTAATAAAAAAAACTGGCAAGTTACTCACATCGCACCGCTACAACCGCCCACCCTTGCTACATTCCTGTCCTGGGGGATTCAGCAGGAGCTGGCCGTATAAGACTTGCCAGCGGCACAAAAGTAGTAACAAAAACTGGTTTTCAAAAAGAAATCTCACATAAATTTTGCCCCAATACATAAGCGATCCACAACAAAAAAAATAGCCCCCAATCACCAATGGTAAAAGGGGGCGCATATTATTTACTAACTATATACTAAACTTACAAAATCGTGGCTTTAACATCTGCGAGTATGTCAAGGGTTTCCTCTTTACTGTTACCTTCGGCATAAACGCGCAACAGCGGCTCTGTGCCCGATGCGCGCAACATGATCCACCCTCCGTTATCCAGATGATACTTAATGCCGTCTATCGTTTCTATACGATTGTAGGTATACTTACCAAAGCGGTCATATCCGCCGGCAGCTGCCTTAGCAATAATCGCGTTCTTCTTATCGTTCTCAATATGCAGGTCATGCCTGTCGTAGTAAAAATGCCCTACTATAGCATATACTTCCTCGCACAGTTCTTTGAGTGTTTTGCCTGTCTTGTTCATAAACTCATAAAGTGCAAGACCATCGTAAATGCCATCGCGCTCGGGGATATGGCCTTTCACAGCAATGCCTCCGCTTTCTTCGCCGCCTACCAGCACGTCGTCGGTCACCATTATTTCGCTTATGTATTTGAAACCTATCGCAGTCACTTCTACTGGCAGTCCGTAGTGTTCGCAAAGCTTTTTCACCCTGTCGGTAACAGAAAACGCAATTACCACCTTGCCTGTCATACCCTTGTATTTGTGCAGATAGTGTATGAGCAGCAGTATAATATTGTGCGCGTCTACAAACTCGCCGTCGCCATTGTACAAACCAATACGGTCGGCGTCGCCATCTGTTGCCAGTCCAAGTTTAATTTCGGGCGTTGTTGCCACCGTATGCGCCAGTTCTTTCAGGTTTTTATCAAGCGGCTCAGGAGCTTGTCCTTTGAAACCGGGATTGTCGTCGCAATGTATCAATGTAGCGCCGGGCAACAATCTGCGTATAACATTTTGTCCTGCGCCATACATAGCGTCGTAAGCCAGCTTGAACGGCGAATTATTGAGCGCTTCAAAGTCAAATTGTTCCCGTAGATACGACACATACATATCTTCCAGATCAATATACTCCAGCAT
This sequence comes from uncultured Flavipsychrobacter sp., assembly GCA_964561325.1. Classification (GTDB taxonomy): domain Bacteria; phylum Bacteroidota; class Bacteroidia; order Chitinophagales; family Chitinophagaceae; genus Nemorincola. The sequence goes on along the minus strand of CAZLPE010000088.1, from coordinate 13,812 downwards.
GCCCTGCTCTTCGTAATAAGCAATACTTTTTGACGGCAGTTCCACCTCTTCAGGTATCAGCGCCTCTACCGCGGCAATATGCGCCGGGCTGGAGGGACCGCCATGTGCGCCTTTCAATTTATAACCATTGTAAGACGGCGGATTGTGCGACGCCGTGATTACCACGCCCTGAGTAGCCTTCAGTAGCAACACGCCTAAAGATATCATAGGCGTGCTTACAAATCCTTTTGCCAGCAATACCTTCACACCATTAGCGCACAATGTTCTCGCTGCTGTTTCTGCAAACATAAGTCCGCCAAAGCGGCAATCGTGCCCTATAACCACCGAGGGCTTTTCGCTGCGGGTAAAGAGCCACTCAGAGAGGCCCTTGCTCACGCGGCCCACATTATAAACTGTAAAATCGAGCGCTATAATTGCCCGCCAACCATCGGTGCCAAATTTTATTTTTTCTGTTGTCATCAGTGTCGTTTAAAATATTGAAGTAAGGGTACTGAATACGGAGTGTTAAATATTGTGAACCGCAAATTTATAAAAACGTTTTGTACGGATGAGGTTATTTAATTTTGATGGCAAATAACAAATATGCAAGGCCATTTGATATCGGTGAATCCTGCAACGGGAGACCAAATAGACGTTTATAGTGTGTACGATAGCCCGAAAGTGGAGGAATGTCTGGAAATGGCTGCCAATACTTTCGAAAAATGGCGCAAACTACCCTATGCCGAGCGCGGACAAATACTAAAGAAGATTGCCGCAGAAATTAGAAATCAAAAAGACTACCTCGTAGCATTGGCAGCAAAAGAAATGGGTAAACCTAAGAGTCAGGGCTACTACGAAGTGGAAAAATGCGCCGCAACGCTCGAATTTTACGCTGATAACGGCGAACGTTTTCTGGCAGATGAAATTATAAAAACAGACGCTATTAAAAGCTATGTATCTTTCAGGCCGCTGGGCCCCGTGTTGGCAATTATGCCCTGGAACTTCCCTTACTGGCAGGTGTTCCGCGCTTTTGCACCTACAGTAATGGCGGGTAATGTACTGGTATTGAAACACGCGTCTAATGTAACAGGATGCGCTTTGGCGATAGAGCGATTGATACTAAAAGCAGGGGCTCCGGCAGGACTGCTGCAAACTTTATTATTGCCAGGTTCGGCAATGGAGTCGGTGATAGACGACCACAGAATAGCGGCGGTAACGCTGACGGGCAGTACAGAAGCCGGACGCAAAGTAGCCGCCGCCGCAGGACGCAACCTGAAGAAAACAGTGCTGGAATTGGGCGGCAGCGACCCCTACATTTTACTGGCTGACGCCGACATGGATCTAGCCGTGGAGATCGCATTGAGAGGGCGATTGGTAAACAGTGGACAAAGCTGCATTGCGGCAAAACGATTTGTGGCTGTTAAGGAGGTGAAAGCCGCATTTGAACAACGTTTTACCGAGCAGATGAAGCTGGCTACTTTTGGCGACCCAATGGACGACGCCAATAAGATTGGCCCAATGGCACGCCACGACCTGCGCGACCAGCTACACGCTCAGGTGGTAGAGAGTATTGCGAAAGGCGCAGTCTGCCTGTGCGGCGGCTATATACCCGATAGCCCGGGGGCCTTTTACCCTCCAACGGTATTGACCAATGTAAAAAAAGGAATGCCCGCTTACGACGATGAACTATTTGGCCCTGTGGCGGCAATAATAGAAGCCTCCGATGAAACGGAGGCGCTGCATATAGCCAACGATAGCATTTATGGTCTTGGCGGAGGCATACTTTCTGCAAACCGCATCCATGCTGAGTACTTGGCAAAAGAGGAACTGATAGCGGGCAACTGCTATGTAAACGATTATGTGCACTCAGACCCACTCCTACCCTTTGGCGGGGCTAAGGCAAGCGGATATGGTCGCGAATTGGGCAGCTTTGGTATACGCGAGTTTGTAAATATCAAAACCGTATACATCAAATAACCAGAACAAAATTAAAATAGGAATGGGCTAAGTTTTTACCGCAGCCCATTCCTACTAATATTGTGTATACCACTATCGCACAATCAACTGGCGGTATGGTTCTTTTTACGATAAAAGAGTGTGTTGCAATTTCCTTTTCTGAACACCTCGCGCGCAGTTGCCAACAAAAAATCTGCGCTAACGCCCTGATATCTGTTCCACTCATTGTTTATCAATCCAGCATCGCCCATAAGTTCGTAAAACGCAAGATTGTTGGCTCTATTCAGCAACGACATATCTTCGAAGGCGATCATTGCCTCAATCTTATTCTTCGATTTTTCTAACTCTTTGTCAGTTACGCCATCGGCCAATAAACGGGCAATTTCCTGCTCCACTCCTGCATTGGCCGCTTCTAATGTTTTACCCTCGCGTACCTTACCTTCTATTACCAACAATCCTTCATCCAGACTACCGGTGTGGTAACAGTTGATATTACTAAACAACTGCTCTTCTTTTACCAACCGCTGATACAAGCGCGATGAGAACCCACTACCCAAAATCTCGGTAATCAGATCAGCGGCATAGTAAGGCGGAGTCATACGCTTACCCATATGCCATGCCTTATACAGGGCATCGAGCGGCACATCCGCATAAACGGTGTCTACCCTATCGTCGCCCTGACGCGGCTCTGCAGTTAGCGCTCTTACATATTTGTCGCCTGCCGGTATATCGCCAAACCACTTTTGCGCCAGCTCTGTCACTTGCTCAACGGTAACATTTCCGGCTACGCACAAAATAGCATTCTGCGGTCTGTAGTGCTTAAAGAAAAAAGCCTTTACTTCGTCCAGCTGGGCTTCTTCTATCTGTTTCAGGTCTTTACCTATCGTAGGCCATTGGTAGTGGTGCTCCTTATAAGCCAGTCTGCGCAGCAGGTGCCAGGCATCGCCATATGGCTTGTTCAGATAGTGTTCTTTAAATTCTTCGCTTACCACCTTTCGCTGCACATCCAGACTCTTTTCGCTGAATGCCAATGATAGCATACGGTCGCTCTCCAGCCAAAATCCGGTCTCCAGATTTTTTGCAGGCAGTTGCAAGTGGTAGTTAGTGATATCGTTAGTTGTGTAGGCATTATTTTCACCGCCGGCCATCTGTAGCGGTTCATCATATTCAGGTATGTTTACGCTTCCGCCAAACATAAGGTGCTCAAACAAATGGGCAAAACCAGTACGTTCCGGTTCTTCGTCGCGTGCGCCAACGTCGTATAGCAGATTTAGGGCGGCCATAGGGGTGGCATTATCTATGTGCACCAAAACGCGCAAACCGTTGGCCAATGTAAAACGCTCAAACTTAAGCATAGTATTGATTTAATGTGTGGCCAAAGGTAAATGAATAATAGCTACAAAGGCCAACGACCAATTAGGTAAATACTATAACGAACTCCTAAAAACACATGCCTCGCAACAGTTACCGGATGCGAGGCATATCTATAAATCAATTCCAATCATTACTGGCCTACCACAAAATGCAATACCGATTTTTCGGAGCCAGATGTCAGGTGAAGCAAGTAAATACCGTTAGGCAAATCGTTGCCCATCTTTATGAGTTCATCAATTTTACCATTGCGAATGGTTGCTTTTGCTGTGTATACTTGCTGACCCAACATATTGACAATCTCAATAGTTGCGTCGCTATTGGTTGTCAGCAGATTACCTTTCAGCGCAAATTCACCTTTGTTAGGATTGGGCGCAAGCAGCAGGGAAGATTTTGTTCCGGCAGATGGAATGCCAACATTGCCCACCCTGATAAATACGGAGTTGAAAGTGCCTAATGCGCAAGGGTCATTAAACGTAACTACACAACTTACAGAATCACCGTTATTCAATCCTGTTCTTATAAAAGTAGCAGTGGTGGCGCCTGCAATTACCCCACCATTCAACGACCATTGATACGATGGCGACTTACCGGGATTGGTTAGTACTGCTACGAGCGTATCAGGCTTACCCGGACCTATAATTGATGGCCCTACTATATCTAATGTTGCAACGCGAGGGCTATCCAGCGTCATGCGAATATTATTAGTAAAGGCAGTGTTGGAGAGGCGACATACGTAGTTGCTGGTCATCATGGCATATACATTATCGCCATTTGCCGGATAATATGCATAGCTTGTTCCGCTTGCTACCGAAACGCCATTTACAATCCAAGTGTACATCGGCGACGACCCGCCTGCATAAGGCAATGCGGTGAAGGTGATCTCTGTACCAATACAAGCCGTATCGTCGGGACTAACATTGATGGTCAGCGAGGGTCTTAGTGAGTCCTGCACGGTCATAGTAACTAAGCCAACGGCTGTATCGGGCGAAGGGCAAAGGGCATTACTGTGCATCAGCACGCGAACCACATCGCCGTTTGCCGGCGTATACGCGTAGGTAGTTGTTGTGGCTACTGTAGCGCCGTTTACCTTCCATTCATATGTAGGGGCTGTACCGCCATTGGTAGGTACAGCAGTAAACAGTGTTAATGTACCGCGACAAACTGTATCGCCATTTGCAGGCGAAGCCACAACTTCCGGCAACAATAACGGATGTACAATTACCTCTGCGCTATCGTTCATATATATCGAACAAGTAGTCAGCGAGTCTGTTGCCACAACTTTGTAGGTTCCGGCAGCCACCATCAAGCCAAAATTGATAGGCGCGTCTGTACCCGCTATCGCTGTGCCAATGGGGGTAACGCCATTGTACAATTGATAATATATACCTGTGTTAGACGAATCTACGCTTACAGTTACTCCGGCGCCGCCTGCGCAATAGCCGCCGCCGCCAGTGGTATTGTACACATTGGGCGGGGTATTTATAGTAATCGTAACGCTCGAATCCATGTTGGCGGTACAGTGGGTAAGTGTATCAGTAGCAAGTATGGTATAAGTACCCAATCCGGTTTGATATCCGAATGTTAGCGCACTGTCGCCACCCGCCACAGAGGAGCCTACTGAGGAGCCTGCAAGATATAATTGGTAGCTGATACCTGCATTAGCGGTGTCGAGGCCAACTGAAACACCAAGACCGCCGGGGCAATATACCCCGCCGCCGGTGACGGTATACACTTCCGGCGTTGGGTTAACAACAATCGTTACGCTACCCGTCATAACACTGTGGCAGCCAGTTGCAGTATTCGTTGCCACTATTGTATAGTTGCCTCCGGTTGTTTGCAAACCAAAATACAAATCAAGACCATCCCCTGCTATTGGCGCACCAATCGCAGTTAGGTCGGCATATAACTGATAGGAAACTCCTGTATTTGAACCGTTAAGCCGCACAGGCAATCCCGTTCCACCGGCGCAATAGCTGCCGCCTCCCGTAGCATTGTACACAACCGGCAATGGATTAACTGAAGTTACAAAAAACACATTGCAACCGGTAGTCAAAGTATAACTTATTGTATCAGAACCAGATGCAATACCCGTTACTAAACCGGTAAATGAGTCGATGGTGGCGATAGCAGGGTTACCTGAGCTCCATACGCCACCGGTAGTAGTATCATAAACGGTAGCTGTGTCGCCTATGCAAAACGCAGCCCTCCCTGCAATTGGTGTCGGCAGCGGATTTACGGTAAATGAAATAGTATCGCCGGTAGTAAATGCTACATTACAATCAGACGAATTGCGAACAGAGGTTACAGTTACTGTTGTTCCGCCTGCATTGGGCACAGAGGTAGCAGGCACTTCAAAGCTGCCTATGCCGCCAGCCAACACCATTGTTGAGCTGTTGCCGGTAGATATGTTTGAGCCAGATAAATCGTAATATACCCTGAATGTTCCGTCGCCCAACGAGGAGGAGCTAACGCTGATAGATGAACCAAGACCAGCGCCTGCGCATGGAGAGGTAGATGAAATAAGATGAAAATCAGTAACATCCGGAAGCGAACGCACATTTAATCCATAGGTGGCTATGCCGCCGGGCACTGTGTAAGTAATGGTTGCTGTGCCGGGCGCTACTCCTGTTATCACCCCTGTTACAGAATCAATGAGCGCCTTTGCAGTATCGCTACTCGACCAGTAACCGCCGGTTACTGCCTCTACAAGTGTCGATGTTCCGCCTGCCGCACACACATCGTGACTGCCAGTTATGGCTACCAACGGTGTGTTTTTTAACACAGATATGGTATTGTCATCATAATTGAGCACAACCATATCGGGTTTTGTATCGCTATCCATATCGCCCGCAACTATAGATATCGGGTTAATACCGGTTACATAATCCACCTTAGCATTAAATCCACCGGTGGTTAAAACCCCTACCGACGTAGTATTTCTAAAAACCGACACTGTATTATCTACGGCATTAACCACTGCCAGATCGGCTTTACGATCGCCATCCATATCAGCGGCAGCTACTGCCGACGGTTGGTTTCCGGTAGCGAAATCTACTTTGGGCGCCAAAGAACCACTGTTGATAACGCCGCTCACCGCCGTATTGTGCAACACAGAAATTGTGTTGCTTCCGTTATTCACAGTTATTACATCCAGCTTGCCGTCTACGTCAAGATCGCGCACCAATACATTTACAGGATTGTCGCCCGCAGCAAAATTTACTCTCGATGCAAATGAAGTACTGTTTATAGCTCCGGCAGTAGCGCGATTGCGCAACACAGATACGCTACCCGTGCCAAAAGTGCAGGCAGCTATAATGTCTGTTTTTCCGTCGCCATCTAAATCGCCAAGTGCTACAGACGATGGGAAGAAGTCGGTTGAAAAATCGACCTTAGGCGCAAATGATCCGGAGGTAATAGGGCCGGCAACTGTTGTATTACGCAATACAGATACGGAGTTCACCGCGCTATTACCTACAATAATATCCACCTTACCGTCGAGATCCATGTCGCCAAGCGCTACGCTACGCGGTCCCGAAGCAGTTGCAAAATCCACTTTGGCCGCCAGCGATGCGCTGGATATCGTGCCGGGTGTTGCGGTATTACGCAACACAGACACACTACTGCCGTTATAGTTTGTTACTACTACATCCTGCTTGCCATCGCCATCCAGATCGCCAAGAGCGATACCGTATGGATGTATGGCCGTTGCAAAATCAACTTTAGCAGCAAATGATCCGCTATTGATACTGCCGGTTGCGCTGATGTTACGGTAAACGGATATCGTATTGTCGGCAAAATTCGACACAACCATATCTGGCTTGCCGTCGCCGTCTATATCACCTGTTACCACTTGTTTCATATCCGCCTCACCGGCAAAATCTACTTTGCCCGCATAGTGCACAACGCCGGGCACATAACCGGAGTTGGTAAAAATGGGCATAAATGGATAAAAATAATAACCTGTCAGCCCAACATTGGTGTTTGTTACCGACACAAAATTGTAGGTGGCGCCAAAAGGAACATAAACAGAAATTAGCGTGCTGGTGGCAGACAAAACCGTGGCCTTAACGCCGCCGAAATAAACAATATTATTTGCTGCAACAGGATTAAAATGCGTACCGGTAATGATAACTGCTATACCGGGAATAGCAGTATACGGCAATACCGACGCAATAGCGGGAGGCGCTATAAGCGGCGCATTCTGTATTACAGAAATAGTAGACGTGTTGTTATTGGCTACAACTAAATCAGGCTTGCTGTCGCCGTCAAGATCGCCGGCTGCTATAAACATAGGACCCGAACCGGTGGCAAAGTCAACTCTCGTATTGAGCGAGGCTGATGTAATAGCGCCCGTTGTGGTCGTACCATTTCTGAAAAAAGACAAATAACCGGCTGCATTGTTCGACACGCAAATATCGGCCTTGCCATCACCATCAAAATCGGCCATGGCTACAGCCCTAGGTTGGTTGCCGGTTACAAAATCGACTTTTGCTGCAAATGATCCGGTTGTTATTGACCCGCTAACAGCGGTGTTGTAAAAAACTGAAATAGCGTTAGCCGAAGCATTGGTCACCACCAACTCAGATTTACCGTCGCCATCCATATCGCCGCATGCTATACCGGTTGGCTGAGCGCCTGTAGTAAAGGTAACTCCGGCTGCAAATGTGCCTGAATTGATCACACCGGCAGTTGCCGTATTACGAAATACAGAAATAGAATTGGCAGTTGCATTGGTAACCGCAATGTCCGGGCGTCCGTCGCCGTCGAGGTCGCGTGCAACCAATTGTCTGGGACCTGCGCCTGTAGTAAAGTTAACGGCGGCAAGAAATGAGCCGGTATTAATGTCGCCAAGGGTTGTCTCGTTTTTCAACACCGACAATGTTCCATCGCCTGAGTTTACCACCGCAATATCTGGTTGTCCATCGCGATCAAAATCGGTTACTGCTATACCTTCTGGCGAAGAGCCAACGTTGAAATCTATTTTTGCGGCAAAAGATCCCGCGTTTATCGATCCGATACCGGCAGTATTGCGCAATACCGATACGGTATTGTCTGCACGATTGGCAACTATTATTTCTGGCCTGCCATCACCGTCCAGGTCTGTTGTAACCACATAGGTAGGAATATTTCCAACAGTAAAATTGACTGGCGCGGCAAAAGATCCGCTGGTTATTGGTCCGGGTGCGCTGATATTTCTAAACACAGATACTGATCCGTCGGCAGCATTTACAGCCACAACATCGGGTTTACCATCGCCGTCAAGGTCTGCAATAGACACTCCCCAAGGATTAGCCTCGGCAGTAAAATCAACTTTAGGGCTAAAGTTGACAACCCCGCCAATATATAATGCGTTATTGAACGTCGGCAAAAATGGTTTGGGCGAATATCCTGTGAGTGAGGTGGCAGTATTAATTACAGAAATTGGCGCATATGTGGCTCCATAAGGCACTGCTACATTCAGCGTTGTGCCAGTGGCAGAAGATACTACAGCCTTTGTAGCCCCGAAGTACACAAAGTTGTTTACAGGGGTTGTGTTGAAATTTGTGCCGGTTATCGTTACCGATCCTCCAGGACCGCCTACTGCCGGCGCAACATTGGAAATAGAAGGCTGAGCGTTAGTGCGTAGTGATCCCGACAACAAAATGCCGGCAAAAACAGATAAAACAATAGAATTCAAATACTTAGGCAATTTCTTACAGTACATTAATGCTTTATTTTGCGGTAAAAATACAATTTGTTTTTAATTTAATCCCTACCGAGAGTCAGACAACATTCCATTAACAAACAACCTTTGGTTATTTCCTCAATCAACGCCATATCTGAAAACAACCAACTCAAACCTCGTCTTACCAAATTCCAGCGACAAAAAACTGAAAACAATACTTCTTTCGACAGAAAGAATAGTTCGCTTAACAATATCCATCGAAATGCAATGCTGCGCTTCGATACAACATCGAGCATGTTCTGTTTCACAGCCAGCTTTTGGCGCATTAATTCATTATATTAAAGCGACTTTGGCAATTATAACTACAATTGGCTATAAAAGAATGGGAAATGCCTTATCAAAACATAAATTTGTTAATAACTAACAGCTTTTTTTGAAAATTTTAGCCCATAATTTATGGTTATTTCAAAAAAACAATCTAAAAATTATAGCTTTACGAACCAGAACAAAAATGCACATAAAGACCGGACATTTATCAAGCGCACTTATCACTACAACACCTAATGCACAATAATACGGAAATAGAAAGGGCTGTCGGTAATGAGCGCAACCTCAGAATGCTGATAGACAATACAGAAGAACCTATATGGCTCGTTGACGAAAACTATAGAATAGTGGAGTGCAACAATGCTTTTAAAATTTGGGTATCGTATTTTATAGGTGAAGAACTTCGTCAAGGCGATAATGTGCTTTATGACGGAAAAGACAGAATATATCAAGACAAGTTTGAAATGTGTTACAGACTGGCGCTCAATGGCAGGGCGTTTAAGTCTGTAGAGGACATGAAAGTAAATGGCATCACCAGATATACTTCGGTTAGTTTCAATCCGGTACACGATACTCAAAACAAAGTTATAGGCGTAAGTTGTTTTGCACGAGATATTACCGAACAAAGGAAACATTTATTAAAAATAGAAGAACAGAACACCGCATTGCGCGAAATTGCATTTATAGAATCGCACAAAGTACTGGGGCCGGTTGCCAACATTCTTGGTTTAGCGCAGTTTTATAACTACGACGATCCTACAGACACGATCAACGCAGAACTTATGACCAGCATTTTGGAAGTAACCAAACAACTGGATATGATAATTCGCGAAGTGGTAAGAAAATCGAACGAAATAGGCTTGCAACAATAAGCTTGCACGTACATACTAAACGGGCTGCGCAACTTATCGCGCAGCCCGTTTAGTATGTATGCAAAGTTCTTATTCTTTACCTTTCAATTCGAATATAAGCCACTTTTTCACCGGCAATAACACGCGCAACATACTGCCCCTTAGGTAGCGACGACAAATCCAAACGACGCTCGTTGCGGCATGCAGCAACTACCCTCG
>CAZLPE010000088.1:0-3341 GCA_964561325.1 uncultured Flavipsychrobacter sp. | reverse complement strand
GGTAGCGACGACAAATCCAAACGACGCTCGTTGCGGCATGCAGCAACTACCCTCGATTGCACATCAAAAATTTCCACAATATACTCCTGCCATGCTGTTGGAAGATCCAATGTTACTTTGCCATTATCAGAAGGGTTAGGAATAGCCTTGATATCCGTGATAATATCCGACACCGCAGCTACGCCGCTAACAGTGGTAGTATCGGGCGGGGTAAGGTCGCGGTAAGAATCGCGATAGCGTATAGTGGCAATAGTTTCGGTTGGGCCGAACATATTGGTTGTAACCCACAGCGCGGGATAATGCTGACCATTGACCAACCATTTGTACTCAACAGAGTTGCGCGGAAAACCAAAGGTTGTAGTACCAAAAGTGAAAGAATCTATCTCGTGTATTTCCTGACGCACTCGTATGCAAGCTACGGGTGTTGTAAAATAGGGCGTAGTTATTGTCCCCCATGCATCTACCCTACTCTTGCGGTACCCGGCTTGCTTTATACCGCCCAAACCCGACAGCGAAAAATTGAGGGCATAATTGCCGCTATCATTGTTGTTGTAAGTAAGCGGGAAATAATACCACACGTCTGGTTTAGAGTAATTGGCAGGAGTGGGCACGCCGGAAATGTTTGCGCCAAACGCTTGCGCCTGGTAACAATTTCTTGGCGATGTTTTTTTCTCAAAAAACGTATACAACTGGCGTATTGGAAGAGGCGCGCCCGGAAAACTATCTGCTACCTTATAACCATATGCAGTATAACCTATGGTAAGTAAATACAGTGGGCTTACCTGCAACGCTGTTTTGTACGTATCGACTGCCTGACGTAACGGAGTAAATGCATAGTTCCATACCTTACTGCCGCCGGTATCGGCAAGATCTATTGTTGAACCCACGGGATTGGTAAAGCTATACCTCAATGTATCGCCCGAAACAGGCATATCCGACGCGGTGATGGTTATCTGCCCGATAGCCGATTGTGCAATAACCAGCAAGCATATGGCTGATAGTAAACGTTTCATAACTGCAATTTTCTCAAATGTACTATTGTAAAACCAAATGAACAAAGCAATGTATAAGTTATTTACCAAAACCAAACAACCGCGCAAACCAGAAGAGTACATTTGCAAATGCTATTGCCGAATTTTGAAGACTGCAGGTGCAAATGAATGAATAAAAAAAGAACGCTACAAATAGAAGCATGGGGATATGCTGTATCATTGGCTGTCTGCATTGTCGTTGCCGTACAAAAAATGTGGCGTTCCGCTTCGCTACCCGACGACTGGTGGGTTGGACCTGCGCTGGCAATACTAATGGGGGTAATGGCCTGGATAAAATTCAGGCAGGCGCGGCGAACACCCCTCGGCCAACAAGACCATGGACTACCCATAACTGCAACAAACAGCGAAAAAATCAGCTACTACCGGCAGTTGATGTGGTATACCGGAATAGCTATTGTGGCCATGACGCTTTTTACAGCTTGGCAACTCAACAATATCAATACATCTTCGCCAGCCACTGGCAGCCTTTGGGATGTGGCTGCTCTGCTTTACTGGATTGGCGGCAGAAAAGCTGCGCTTTGGGGCTTACCGGCATTAGGCATTATAATAATATTATTGTTACATAAAAAAGTCAACACGCTGAAACAATTAAGCAACTGACCATTGCAAACCCAACGCAATTTGTAATTTTACAGCAAACAACACTATATGCTACAGCCGGCTACGCTTACCTTTATGGCAAACATTGCACTGAATAACAACAAACCCTGGTTTGACGATCATCGCGATGAATACCTTGCCGTAAAAACCGATTTTGAACAACTGGTAGCCGAAACCCTCCAACTACTTGCAGACGCCGATCCGGTTTTTAAAGAAGTAGCAGCTAAAGACTGTATAATGCGAATTTTCAGGGATGTACGTTTTTCTAAAGACAAAACTCCATACAAAACAAATCTTGGCGCAGGCTTCAGCAAGGGAGGTCGTAAGTTTGAAGGCGCAGGTTATTATTTGCATGTACAGCCGGGCGGGCACAGCTTTGCAGGCGGCGGCATATGGATGCCCGAAATGCCTGCCCTAAAAAAGATAAGGCAGGAAATAGATTATAACTACCCCGAATTTGAGGCAATTGTTGGCAAACCTGAATTTAAGCGCCTATTCAATGGAATAGAGGGAGAAGAGCTAAAAAAACTACCGCAAGGCTATGCCGAAGATAATCCGGCAATAACTTATCTGAAAAAGAAAAGTTTTACGGTAAGCGCGCCCATCAGCGATGAGGAACTGACACAAAACGGTCTTGCTAAAAAGATAGCTGCAACATTTGCAACTATGAAGCCGCTAGTAGATTTTCTAAACAAAGCTGTTGCCTGATTAGTTGCAAAAAACAATAAATTTAAATGGCTTATCGCAACACTCGTTCGACTTTTTACTCAATGGTAAGTTAGGGCGTTCCTTTGTTTTGTGATACACATCCATTATTTCGCCTGCGTTGCATATTTGCTGTTCGGTATCTATTTTGCTTACCAGCGTCATTAGCTCTTCCACTTTTGCATTAAACTGATCGTTCCAGTTTTGTGCGGCTCGTGCTGTAAGTAGTAGTTCGCGTACTTGTTGATTCATACTCCAATGGTTATAGCGTTATGCATGTTAGTACATGAAATTATGCATTTTTTCTTACCCTGAAATTCTAAAATAAAATATGTAGCCCCTTTTTATCAAAAAAGCTACATATTTTCATTTTGAATAAAAAACAAAACCCAACTGTATACTACCTATTGGCACCGCACTCATCGCTCGACGCCGTGGCGAATACTACAATTAATACTTGTTGGGACTAAAATTATCGCTGTTCCCTGTATTACGATCGTTGTTTCTGTTGTCATAATTTCTATTAAAACCACCGCCTGATGGTCGGCTATTATATCCGCCGCCGCCGGGACGCGGACCGCTACGAGGCTTGAACGGACGAGAGCCGCCGGCATTCTTATTAAAACCCTGGCCCGGTTTTGTGTTGTTTTGTTTAGCCTCTTTTACCGATATCACATTGCCGTCGAAAAACGTAGCATCTATGTTATCGATAGCGTCGAATGCCTGAAATTTATCGGCCATTTCTACAAAGCCAAAGCCGCGCGACATGCCTGTAGCATTATCTATGATTACTTTGGCTGAAACCACTTCTCCAAATTCAGCAAACAGTGGGCGGAGTTTCGCAGCGGTTGTCTCCGGATTAAGATTACCTACAAATAGGTTCATAATAATGAGTATAAATGATTTACAATAGCGTTTGAATAATGATAAGGGCAAGCCGAAAACGCGTTGTAATATACAAATTTCTTTGGTTCCGCGAAACAG
>CAZLPE010000087.1:0-15726 GCA_964561325.1 uncultured Flavipsychrobacter sp. | reverse complement strand
GGTGTTGTAACGGGCGTTAGCGCTGGAGTGGTTGATATTACTTACAGCATCGGTTTAGGTTGTTATGCAGCTACTACTGTTACCGTTAATCCCAACCCTGCGGCTATTACTGGGTTGTCGTCATTGTGCATTGGTAACACTACTGCTTTATCAAACACAACAACAGGAGGCATATGGACGAGCGGCGCTACAGCAGTAGCTACTATCGATTCGTTTACAGGGCTGGCTACGGCTATAAGCTCCGGCGTTGCCAGCATCACCTACACGCTTGGCACAGGTTGTTTCTCTACACGTACGCTGGTTGTTGCTCCAACACCTCTTGCTATTGCTGGTTCTGCCAGTGTTTGTCAGGGAAGCGCTATTGTGTTGACCAATACGCTTACAGGCGGTACATGGTCGAGCAGTACTACGGGCGTTGCAACTGTTGGCATTACATCAGGCGTAGTAACTGGCGTTAGCGTCGGCAATACTATCATCACCTACATGGTCGGCTCTTGCTATGTTACCGATACAGTTGTAGTCAATCCGCTACCAGCTGCCATTTCTGGTGTTACCAGCATTTGTGTTGGCGCAACATCTACGTTGACCAACTCATCTACCGGCGGTCTTTGGCGCAGCGGCAATACTGCAATAGCAACTATAGGTTCTACAGATGGCGTTGTTACTATGCTTGCAGCAGGTATTGCTACTGTAAGTTATACATTACCTACAGGTTGCGCAACCACTACAACCATCAATTCTATTCCCCCCGCAATATCAGGTATATCGCGTGTTTGTCTGGGCACATCTGCTACCCTTACCAACACTACGGCCGGCGGCACATGGAGCAGCAGCAACACAGCCGTAGCCACTATTGGTTCGCTTACAGGCGTTATCAATGGCGTGATTGCAGGTACAACAACCATATCTTATACTCTGCCATCGGGCTGCACCGCTACCATGACCGAAACTATCATCAACTCTATTACCCCTATTACCGGCCCTACATCGGTTTGTATCGGCAGCAGTATTTTGCTGAGCGACTCTACCGCTGGCGGTACATGGAGCTCGGGTAGCGTGCTGATAGCAGCTGTCGGCAGCGGCTCTGGTATTGTTACGGGTATCGCCGGCGGATCGGTAAACATCACCTACACCATAAGTCCGTCGTGCAAAACATCTGCGCGTATTACCGTGAGCAGCATATCTGCCATTACTGGCTCGTCTACGGTTTGTCAGGGTAGTACGGTAAATCTAACGTCGGTTGGCGCTGGCACATGGGTAAGTAGCAATACCGCAGCAGCTACCGTCAACTCTGCTACCGGCGCAGTAACCGGTGTGGCTACAGGTACCACGACTATTACCTATACTTTGGGCGCGGGTTGCTTCAGTACTTATAATATGACTGTCAACCCGATAACAGCCATAACCGGCGCCACCTCGGTATGTATGACGCAAACCACCACCCTTGTAAATGCCACTCCCGGCGGCTACTGGACCAGCGGCAACCCTACTATCGCATCTATAGGCTCGGCCACAGGCGATGTATTGGGTCGTGCGGCAGGTACGGCAAATATCACCTATACCATCTCCGCAACAGGTTGTCGTTATGTATTACCATCGTTTGTGGTCAATCGTTTGTCGGCCAACACCGGACTCTCTACCGTGTGTGAGGGGCAGTCGGTTACACTGGCCAATCCTGTAACTGGCGGCGTATGGCTGAGCGGCGCTACCGGTATAGCCTCTGTAGGGTCTGCGTTGGGCAATGTTACGGGCGTATCGGCGGGCGTTACCCTTATCTCTTATGTGCTTTCTACCGGTTGCGTGAGCGTATCATCCGTTACCGTCAATCCTCTGGCTGCTACTACTGGTGCATCTACGTTGTGCCTGGGCGCTACAACTACTCTTACGAACACAACAGGCGCAGGCGCATGGACCAGCAGCAATGCACTGGTTGGCAATGTGGGCGCAGGTACAGGTATCGTTACGGGCTTGCGGGCCGGTACGGTGAACATTACCTATACGGTATCGGGCACAGGCTGCAAGGCGGTAAAACCTGTAACGATAGTAGCTTGTAGAGCGGCTGAAGAAACCGCGGCAACCGATATTAACGAACTACAGACTGCATTGGCTGTGTACCCCAACCCCAACAAAGGTACATTCACGATCAAAGGCACATGGGCTAACGGCAATAACGAAACCGTATTGCTGGCGGTTGTCAATATGCTTGGCGAGGTAGTGTACACTACAGCGCTAACCATAGCCGACGGCGCACTGGAGGTTCCGGTACAATTGCCGGCCAACCTTGCCAACGGTATGTATCTGCTCCAGATAAGTTCAACAAACTATCGCAATGTGTTGCATATTGTGGTAGCTCAGTAATTACTGAACCATAATAAGCGAAGGGGCGGGCTCAGGCTCGCCCCTTTCGATTTTAGCTCGGCGCTCCGGCATTAACTTTATCGTATTTATATATAGCGTTGTTGTTTTTCCCGTGTTATCTGCGTCTTTTGTCTATTTTTGCCCCTGATATGGCAAACGATAATAAACTACAAAATATAATTGCGCACTGTAAAGAATACGGATTTGTATTTCAATCGAGCGAGATATACGACGGTCTGAGCGCCGTTTACGACTATGGCCAGCTTGGCGCTGAACTGAAAAGAAACATTCGCGACTACTGGTGGAAGAGCATGACCCAAATGCACGATAATATAGTAGGTATAGACGCCGCTATATTTATGCACCCTACAGTATGGAAGGCCAGCGGACACGTTGATAATTTCAGCGACCCGATGATAGACAACAAAGACAGCCAGAAACGCTACAGGGTAGACCACCTGATAGAAGGTTTTGCCGAAAAGCTGGACACGGATGCCGCTGCGGCGCTGCTACAGCAAATGGAACAGCTACTGGCGGCCAATGATTTTGCAGGACTGAAACAATTAATAGAAACCAACAAAATAAGCTGCGGCATAAGCGGCACCTGCAACTGGACCGATGTGCGCCAGTTCAACCTCATGTTCTCTACCGAGATAGGCTCGGTAGCCGACGAGGCCAATGTCATTTATCTGCGCCCCGAAACTGCGCAGGGTATATTTGTCAACTTCCTGAATGTGCAGAAAAGCGGCCGTATGAAAATACCGTTTGGTATAGCGCAAACAGGTAAGGCGTTCAGAAACGAGATTGTTGCCCGCGGCTTTATATTCCGTATGCGCGAGTTTGAGCAAATGGAAATGCAGTTTTTCATTAAGCCCGGCACCCAAAAAGAATGGTACGACTACTGGAAGGAAACCCGTATGAAATGGCACCTGAGCCTGGGTATAGCCGCCGACAAATACCGGTTTCACGACCATGTGAAACTGGCGCACTATGCCGATGCCGCCTGCGATATTGAGTACGATTTTCCGATGGGCTTTAAAGAAGTAGAAGGCGTGCACAGTCGCACCGACTTCGACCTGAAGCAGCATCAGCAATACAGCGGCAAGAAGCTAACCTACTTCGATACCGACATCAATCAGCATTATGTGCCCTACGTTATAGAAACATCTATTGGTCTGGACCGCGCCGTAATGATGGTATTGAGCGAGGCTTTTGAAGAAGAAGACCTGAGCACGGAGGAAAAGAAAGACAGCCGTTCGGTGCTGCGTTTCCCGCCAATGCTGGCTCCTATAAAGCTGGCTGTGCTGCCACTCACCAAAAAAGACGGATTGCCCGAAATAGCAAAAGAACTGATAGCAAGCTGCAAGCCGTATTTCAAATGCTTCTACGAAGAGAAAGACACCATTGGCAAGCGCTACAGAAGAATGGATGCCATAGGCACACCCTTCTGCATAACCATAGATCACCAAACAAAAGACGACCAAACGGTAACCATACGCTACCGCGACACCATGACTCAGGAACGCATACCGCTGGATAGCGTGCGTGCGCTGGTAATGGACAAGATTAAAATGTTTTAATGCTAATTGATACGAAAGAAAGCGGGGCGGTCTGGTAAAGGTCGCCCCGCTTATTATTTGGCTCCTATCTCTCGACAAACCCCTACATAGCCGTTTTCAGCGGCGTTGGCGCCGGGTATTATCATCGTTTTTAACTGCGTTCCAAGCCGCATGTACTCTATCTACAGGGTGTATGCCTACTGCATGGCGCCATTTTCCTCAAAATACCGTATCACACATTCTTTCAGCATCCGTTCCTGTTCGCCCATGCCTTTTACCTCTACGTGGGCTACTTCCACAAAATGCGGCCATCCGTCGTCGTCGCGGCCCAAAGCCTCGTAATAGCCCAACTGACTCAGTAGCGTGCATACCGCTATATGCATCAGGTCTTGCTTTTGCTCTTTCGAAAACTTAACCCTCGGTAGACGGCCAAGTTCGTTTACCCCAATTAGAAAAAGTATGGCTTCCATATCGGGCGTTTTGCCAAAACGTTCTCTCAGGTTATTTTCAGTATCCAACCACCTCTGTTCAAAATTTTCCATATTCGCCTCAATAGCTTTTGTTGTAGCGCCAGCGGCTCTGTAAAGCGCGCTTTGTGCGAAAATAGGCTATAATACTATTTAAACCTGCTGTTGCGCACGGTATTGCCACAATAGCGGTATATTGCCTTTTAAAAAACGTTAAAACTCCTGTCAACTTATTTGTTTCTGCTCTTAGCGTTTTACTTTTGAATTCGTAAAATTTCATTTCGACCCGGCTATACCGGAAGGTAGGTAAGGGAAACACTTTAGAATCTATATTGTACTGATTATGGAAGCATCTTCATCTGTCGACATCCGGGAGCTTAATGAGCGTATCCACCGGCAAAGCGCTTTTATAGAGCTGCTGAATATGGAATTGAACAAGGTAGTAGTAGGCCAGAAAAACATGGTGGAACGCCTTATGATAGGGTTGCTTGCCAATGGCCATGTGTTGCTGGAGGGCGTGCCCGGACTGGCTAAAACGCTGGCTATCAAGTCGCTGGCGTCGGCCATACATGCGCGTTTTGCCCGCATACAGTTTACCCCCGACCTCCTGCCCGCCGATGTGCTGGGCACCATGGTATACAATCCGCAAAAGCATGAATTTGCAGTGCGCAAGGGCCCCATTTTTGCCAACTTTATACTTGCCGACGAGATAAACCGCGCGCCCGCCAAGGTGCAAAGCGCGCTGCTGGAGGCTATGCAGGAGCGGCAGGTGACCATAGGCGACAGCACCTACAAGCTGGAAGAGCCTTTTCTGGTGCTGGCCACCCAAAACCCCATAGAGCAGGAAGGCACCTACGAGCTGCCCGAAGCGCAGGTAGACCGCTTTATGCTGAAAATAGTGATCACCTACCCTAAAAAGGAAGAAGAACGCCAGATCATTCGCACCAACCTCAATCCGGCGGGCGCGGTGAAAATAAATCCGGTGGTGAGCGCCGACGACATACTAAAAGCCCGCCACCTGGTAAGAGAGGTGTATATGGACGAGAAGATAGAGCAGTACATACTGGATATAGTATTTGCCACCCGTTTTCCCGCCGACTACAAGCTGGCTAAACTAAAACCATTTATCAGCTACGGCGGCTCGCCCCGCGCCAGCATCAATATGGCCATGGCGGCAAAGGCATATGCGTTTATCAAGCGCAGAGGCTATGTTATACCCGAAGATGTGCGCGCAGTGTGTCACGATGTTATGCGCCACCGCATAGGCCTGACCTACGAAGCCGAAGCCGAAAACATAACAAGCGAACAGATAATAGACGAAATACTGAATGTGGTGGTAGTGCCCTAACTGAGCGGAAGCCACAGCTCGAATATACAGCCCGAGGGCGCATTATCTTTTACGGTAATGCGCCCTTTGTGTTGCAGGGCTATTTTAGCTGTCAGGTACAGACCCAGGCCTGTGCCTTTAGATTTTCGGCTGTCTTCGTTACCAATGCGGTAAAATTTATTAAATATTTTCTTCTTCTCGCTATCGGGTATGCCCGGCCCCAGGTCTTGCACCTGTATTGCTATACTGTCTGTGTTTTTAAACACGCACAGCGTTACCGGCAGATTGTCGGGCGTGTATTTCACTGCGTTTTCCAGCAAATTATTAATTGCCATTTGCAGCATCACCTTGTCGCCGGTTATTTTGCAGCCGGCGGTAATATCTTCCTCAAACCGGCGTGGGTAGCGCGCTGCATAATCGTTGATGCAGTCTTCGGCCATTTCCGATACGTTAAACGTTTCGCGGGCTTGCTTATACTGCCGCCCTTCCAGTTGCGACGCCAGCAGCATATTGTTGCACAGGTCGTTCAGTCTGTTCGACTCTTTAATGCAGCGGTCCAGCAGTTGCTTGCGTTGTTCTTCGCTCAGTTGGCGGCGTTCCAGGGTTTGCATATTCAGCTTCATAGCCGCTATCGGCGATTTTAGCTCGTGCGTTACGCTGAGCATAAAATTGTTTTGTTGTCTCGATAGCCTCATCCGTCTGTTCAGCGATGTATACACCACCACAGCCCCTATAAGTATCACCACCAGAAAGGCGCCTCCTTCTTGCACATACTGTGTCCGTCTTATGCTGTGTTTGTGTTGCAGCGCGGTTATTTGCCGGTGGTAGGTGTAGGGGTCGTAGGCGCTGTCTACCCTGCTTTTTAGCGTCAGCACCTCCTGATCGTATATACGGTTGCTCAGCTTTTGCAGGCTCATTTCCCAAAACACAATGGCGGCAATTATATATGCCAGCAATATGATGTAAACCGATGTGAAGAAACGCATATATCGCCGTATTGAAAAAGCAGCGCCATGTAGCCGCTGCACAACAAAGGTGAGATAAAAAGTTTAGAATGCGGCTATTGCAGGGTGGAGCTGCAACGAGAGCGTGTAAACGCAATTATTAACAACAAAGCAAAAAGTTTAATCGGAAAAATGCAAAGAAAAGTTAATTATAGTTAATCATTGCATACAAGCAACTTTGGCTGTATTCAATATACGAAATGTTTCGTTCTTTTATGCCGTTCTTTTACTTCGTCCTTTTGCAAAACGCTTATACTCCCCACATACCTACTATGAATCGTTTTTATGTAGCCCTTTTGCTGGGCATCTTCAGCAGTGTTGCCGCCGGCGCCCAAACCTATACCATAAAGGGAAGCGTATTCGATACGCTCAACGCTGCCCCGCTTGCCCGCGCATCCATCACCGTTATCAGGCTCAAAGATACCGTTATCGAATCTTTTTCTCGGGCTGCGGCAAATGGCGCATTTCAGGTAAACGTGGCTACAGAGGGCAAGTATACAGTACAGATCACCTTTCCCAGCTTTGCCGACTATGTAGACAAGATAACCGTAAACAAAGCAGTTACAGATCTCGGGCAGATAGCGTTGGTGTCTAAAGAGCATTTGCTCAAAGAGTTTGTGCTTAAAAAACAGGTGGCAGCTATAAAAATAAAAGGCGATACAACCGAGTATATGGCCGATAGCTTTAAGGTGAAAGAAAACGCCACCGTAGAAGACCTGCTGAAAAAACTACCCGGCATTCAGGTAGATAAAAACGGAGCCATTACTGCGCAGGGACAAACGGTGGCCAAGGTGCTGGTAGACGGCGAGGAGTTTTTCTCAGACGACCCGAAAGTAGTGACCAAAGGATTGCAGGCCAATGCTGTAGAAAAGGTGCAGGTATATGACAAGAAAAGCGACCAGGCAATATTTACAGGTATAGACGATGGCGAAAAAGCCAAGACCATAAACCTTACGCTGAAAGAAGACAAGAAGAAAGGTTTTTTTGGTAAGATAGAAGCAGGCGCCGGCAATGCAGGCTACTTTCAGAATCAGGCCATGGTAAATGCTTTTAGAGGTAAGCGCCAGTTTGCAGCTTTTGGTATAGCCTCTAATACAGACAAAGTGGGGCTGGGCTGGGAAGATAACGGCAAGTTTGGCGGCGGCGGCGGAACAACCGAAATAACCGACGAAGGCTACTGGATGACAACATCTAACAACTACGACGATTTTGGCGGATGGAGCGGACAATATAGCGGCAACGGCCTGCCCAAGGCGTGGACCGGCGGTGTGCATTTTGCCGACAAATGGAATAAAGAGAAAAACCATATAAGCGCCAACTACCGCTACGCCCAACAAAATGTGGAAATAGACGGCGCCAACATAACCGTAAACGCCCTGAATGGAGATACCCTGCGCAAAAACACAGAGCAGTCGCACCAGTTTAACACAGCAGAGCGTCATGGCGTAGACCTGCTTTACGAACTAAAGATAGACTCTAACACATCGCTCAGGTTTACGGCAAACGCTGGTACTAAAGATTCGAGATCGGTATCGCTGAACACTACAGAAACGCTGAACCTGACCCCCGATGAAGGTCCCAAAACAACCAACAACAGAACCACTACCAACCTCACCAATGCGCAGTTCATCAATTCAGACCTGCTGTTCCGGCACAAATTTGCCAAGAAGGGACGCACAATGTCGGTAGATGTAAAGGAGAACTATAGCATATCAAAAGGCGAGGGACATCTCAACTCTACGCTCACTAACCCCAGCGCGCCAGCGCCAACTATTATAGATCAGAAAAAAATAAACGACAATAACTCACTGGCGTTTTCTACAAAGGCTACCTATACCGAGCCGCTGTCTAAGGTAGCGTTTGCTGAGGTGAGCTATGCGCTGACCATAAACAACAGCGACGCGCTCAACTCATCGTACGACAAAGCGCCGGGCAGCCGCGATTATACCACCCTGCGCGACAGCTTCAGCAGCAACTACCGGTACAATATTATGTCGAACATAGGCGGGCTGAACTTTAAGTTTGTGTACAAGAAAATGAACTTTGGTTTTGGTACAGAAGTGTCTAATGCTAAGTTTTTGCAGACCGACCTCCTTCATGGCGACACCTCGCACACCTACAACTACCTCAACCTATTTCCCAAAGCCAATTTTACCTACAAACTGGGCAAGCAAACGAGCTTTAGCTTTAGCTACAACGGCAGCACCAAGCAGCCCACCATAACCCAGATACAACCGCTAAACCAGAATACCGACCCGCTAAACATAACGGTGGGCAACCCGGGGCTGAAACAACAGTTTACCAACAGGTTCAATTTACGGTTCAACGACTACAAGGTGCTCAGCGGCAGGTATTTGTGGTCGGGGTTGACGCTAAACACTATAGCCGACGCCATATCTACCACACAAACGGTAAGCGGCCCTGTGAGCACAACGCGATATATAAATGTAGACGGCAACTATTCGGGCTACGCATACGGCGGCTATGGCTTTAAGATCAGTAAGCTGGATATGCGTCTCGACCTGTCGCTGAATGTGAATGTAGACCACATAAACAGCGTGATTAACAACATAAAGAATGTGAGCGACAACAACAGCTATACGTTTGGTCCGCAATTCAGAAAGGAAAAAGAAGATAAATACGAGTTTAGCTGGGAGCCAAGCGTTACCTACAACGACAACCGGTCTACTATCAATAATTTCTCTACCAACTATTGGGTGCTGAACAACCAGCTGAACGCACAGGTGCAGCTACCCAAGAAGCTGGAGATAGGATCTACAGCCGACATCATGATAAGGCAAAAAACCATTGCGTTTACCACCAACAACGAGATTATAAAGTGGAATGCGTACGTGAGCAAGAAGTTCCTGAAGCAAAGCCAGTTGGAGTTAAAACTGTCTGTCTACGACATATTGAACCAGAACACCGGCTATACGCGCACTGCCGAGGGTAGCTCTATATACCAAAACAGCTACAACACCATAAGGCGCTATGGTATGCTTAGCCTGCTGTGGAACTTTACCCATAACCCCGCCGGAGCCGCCACTACCGAAAACTAACCTATCGCTATAAAAAACAACTGGATTTATGAAAAAGATACCGCTCACTATCGGGCTCCTGCTCAGTTTTGCGCTTACCGGTCTGGGTCAGTATATCACTGCCGGGAAAATAGAATACGAGAAAAAAGTAAGTATGCACGCCATGATGAAAGATTATGACGATGGCAACGACTCGTGGTATGAGCGAATAAAATCGCAGATACCGCAATTCAGTTTTTATTACTTCGATCTGCTGTTCGATACCGGGCGCACTGTGTACAAGCCGGGCCGCGAGGTAGAGAATAAAGGCGCGCGTATGTGGGGCGAATCGCCGGCGGGAGAAAATAAAGTATTTACCAACCTGATAACCGGAAAAGTAACGGCGCAGAAAGATGTGTTTGAGAAAAAGTTTACGGTGCAAGATACCATGCGCAAGCTGGACTGGAAGGTAAAAGACGAGATTAGAATAATTGCCGATTTTAAGTGCAGAAAAGCGGTAACCCGTATTTGCGATTCGGTATACGTAATTGCATTTTATACCGAAGATATTATACCTGCAGGCGGCCCCGAGATGTTTGGCGGATTGCCGGGCATGATACTGGAGCTGGCCATACCGCGCCTGCACACTACCTGGACAGCCACAAAAATAGAGGTAACCCCGCCCAACGATACAGATTTTGGCACACCCGAAAAGAGCAAAAAAGTAGTGACCCAAAAAGAACTGAACGAAACAGTGCAAAGCAGCCTGAAAGACTGGGGTAAGTGGGCGGCCCGCAACCTGTGGTGGATAGCGCTGTAAGCCTCGTTGTTTGCTTGCCGCTAAGATAACCCCAGCGTTTGCGAACACTTATTGGGTATGAAGTACAATCAGGGTATTGCTAACGGCGAAAAATCTATCCGTACAATTCTATATGGATAGATTTTTTGTCGAAGCCCATATCTGTTATGCGTTTTTTGGCCTCGTCTATCATGTTTCGCCAGCCGCAAATAAGAAAAGTAGCGGTTTTGCGGTCGGCAAGCAATTCTTCGTATACAGTGTGCACATATCCTTGCCGCCCTTGCCAGTTGGCTCTGGAGAGCGTGGGTATATACTTGAATCCTGCAATCTCGGTTTCCAGTGCGCACATTTCATCGGCATACAGCAAGTCGGCCTCAGTTCTCGATCCGTATATTAGGTATATATTGGCGTGTTCTGTTTTGGCGGTATTGATGTGGTGCAGCATACTGCGAAATGGCGCTATGCCGGTGCCGGTGCAAATAAGGTAGAGATCGTTGTGCAGCGTATCGGGTAGCACAAAGGAGCCCTGCGGCCCGCGCAAGGTGAGCATGCTGCCTTCTTTTACTTCTTCAAACAGGTAAGACGACCCCTTGCCCCCATGCATGTGGCTGACAATAAGCTCTACAACGTTTGTGCCATTTGGCGCCGACGCTATACTGTAGCTCCGCCAGCGCTTATTGCGTTGCTCAGCTATTGGCAGATCGAGCGTGATAAACTGCCCCGGCTTGAAATGAAAATCAGCTGTTTCTGGCAGCTCCACCCAATACCTTCGCGTGCCTGGGCGGGCCTCTTCAACTTGTTGTACAATTCCGGACTGCCAGGTTGGTAACATGGATTGATGTGTATAATACTATACAAAGTTAACAGTCTTGGTATTAACGACGCTTATAGGCGTATTATAAAATCTAAAGGTTATTGCGCCACAGTCGCCGCGCCCTGCTTTAGTGTTGTATATGTGCTATACACACTTCAGTGTCTGAGCCGCGCACGAGCGTGTCGTAAATGATCATGGCATACTGACCGGGATGGTAAGACCGTGGGTCCAGATTGTATGTACCTGTGCCATATATCCGGTATCCGTTTACTGTTTGCAGCGGTATGCGCACCACGTTCGACACATCTGCGCGCACTATAAACGAAGTGCCCAGCTTACGGATATTGCTGATTTTTATGCGGTAAGGCGTGTCGGCTATTGTAGCCACAGTGGCTTTGTAGTAGTAGAAACTATCTATAGGGCCGCAATGGTCGTACGATGAATCGAAATTGCCAATAAGTTTCGGTGCATTATCGGGCGGAGGCACAACGTTTAGGGTAATATTGTATTGCTGCATACCATAAACTTTGCTGTTTATATTAAACTTAACCGGGTAAGCGCCATAGGCTACATCAGATACATTGAAGGTAAACACGCCGCTCATAAGGTAGCCAACGGTTTGGGTGGCCGGCATCATGGTAAGGTTTGCAGGAAGATCGGAAAAAGAACAGTTGAGCAGGTTTTTGCCAATATCGCCGCCCGTTACCTTTATTTTGAATGGAAAGTTGATGGTATTGAACGGACTAACCGTTATTACTGAATCGAATTCTGGAGTGAAAGCAAATACCTCTTCCTTCTTGGCCGGCGTCTGGCTGTTTTTTTCGCAGGCAAGAAACAAAAAAGGGAATAGGAATAATAAGTAGCGGAAATTCATACTCCGAAATTACGACATTATTGTAAACCGTCAAAAGAAAATGATATGTTTTTAATATATTATACGAATGGCGCTGCCTGTAGATTGTTAGCGTATTAGCTACATTCGGTTTACCTTTGCTGCGATGCAAAACCGACCAATGCCCGCCGAGCTGAAAAAAGGAGGCGTAATACTTGTAGACAAGCCATACAAATGGACCTCGTTCGACGCAATTCATATGATTAAAATATCGTTGCGCGCTAAAATAGGGCATTGCGGCACGCTCGACCCACTGGCTACAGGATTGCTGATTTGTTGCACCGGCGATATGACCAAGCAGATATCGCTGTATCAGCAGCTGCCTAAGGAGTATACAGGCATCATACATTTGGGCGCTACAACTGCTACCTACGATCTGGAAAGCCAGCCTGAAGACTTTAAGCCCTACGAACACATAACCAGCGAACAGATACTGGCCGCCGCCGCCGAGCTGACCGGCGATATTATGCAAGTGCCTCCGGCGCATTCGGCCATCAAAAAAGAAGGCAAAAGATCGTACGACCTGGCGCGGGCAGGTAAAGAAGTAAACCTGGATGCGCGCCCGGTAACTGTAGGCGAATTCGAAATAACTGCCATCAGCCTGCCAGAAGTGCATTTTAGAGTGGTGTGCAGCACAGGCACCTACATAAGGTCTTTGGCCAACGATATGGGTAGTATACTGGGTTGCGGAGGCTATCTGCAAGAACTGCGCAGAACAAAGATCGGCAACTTCGACGCAAACAATGCGCTGACGCCGCAGGAATGGAAGGCGCTATGGAAACCACAGGCGCAGCAGCCCGAGCCTATTGCAGATACAACGCCCGATACCGCCGGCGAGTAATAGCCAATGCCGCTGCGAAAAAGAAAGAGCCATAAAGCTGATAATAAACAGCTTAAAAATATAAGATACCTATATGCTTTTCGGTAAGCGCTGCTTGCAGCAAAAGACCGCACAGAAAACGCAAATGCCGCTAAAGTGCGGTAGGCTGTAACGGAGTTGCTTTAATCGACAGTTAAAGTATTCCTAATCGGTTGTTAATGGGTGTTGTGGATATGTGGATAACTAAAAAACCTTCGTATTTTCGTAAATTAATTATCATGAGTTATGCCGTCACAGAACCATCAATCCGCCATAGAAAGCAATAATGCTTTCATGGTAAAAATTGAAGACTTGGTGAGGGAGGTTGTTATTCAGAACGACATTCCCTATTACCGGATTGAGTCTCGAATGGAACTTCATACCCAAACAGAAGCCGGCGATATTTATTTGCCGGTCATCAGAATAGTTACCTATTTTGAAGATACTGTTGGTCAGATCTCTGATATTATACGCACCGAATTTGATGTAGAAATAGAAAAGTCGGTTGATAAGAAGAAAAACAGATTAGAGAGCTTTTCCTACAAACACGTACAATATATAGCTGGCTTGCGCGATAACCGCAGGCAACTAACAGAATATAAAAGATCTGGAAACAAGAAATTTGAGATTCAGGTATGCTCTATGCTACAGGATGCATGGGCAGGTATAGAAAAAGAATTGGGCTACGATAGCGCATCGTTTCCGGAAGAGACCAAGCGCGACTTTTACCGCGTGGGCGCCCTGCTGGAGATGGCGGATATCGAGTTTCTGAAGATACGTATACAGTTAGGCAAACTGCAGGCCAGCCCTACCGCTCAGCAACCTGATGCGGTGATAGTAAACGAAACTAAGGAAATAGCCGAAGCAGCCAGCGCTAACACTTTTGCAGAGCATTTGCAGGCAGTGAAAATAGAAGCGCCCAGCGTAGCGCAGGCTCCCGAACCAATAGTAGCCAATATCATTCCGCCAATAGTAGAGTTGCCCACCATTTTTGTGAATGCTAATGGCGACCTAAACGGAATTATACCGGAGATAAACACAGTAAGCAATGTACAGGCCGCGCCAACGCCCGCGCCCCAGCAGTTTGTTCCGCCGGTGGTGTTTCGTGCGCCAGCGCCTACACAGCCTCAGTTTACCCCACCGGTAGCTCAGGTTCCGCAAGCCTTTGTGCCGCCTGTTGTCAACAGCCAACCGGCTTTTGTGCCACCGGTAGTTGCTCAGCCGCAAATAATTGCAATGCCAGTGGTCAATACGCAGCCGCCGGTTGCGCCTGCGCCACAGCCTCAGGTAATAGCTATGCCGGTAGCCAGCGTACAGCAACCCACGCCAAACGCAGTAGTAAGCCCGCAGCCGCAAATTATTAGTATGCCGGTGGTAAACACGCAACCGCAGCCTATTGTTAATGTTGCTCCGCCGCAGCCTGCGCCCAGCGTACAGCCGCAACAGCCAGTTACCACGCCTGTAGTCAACTTCCAGCCGGCCAACCCCGGTACTATGACGGAAAGACCGCCGGTGGCTCAGCCCATTATTGCAGCCACAGCGCAAGCCATAACTAATGCCAATGGCCGACCATTTGTACAGTCGCCGGTATTTCAGTCTATAGCGCCGCAGCGCGTAAAAGTTCCTATGCCGGTGAGCGTGCCTTCGGGTATAGCGCCGCAGCGCATCAAAACGCCCACACCGTCGCCCATAGACCTCGACTCTATGGATATGAACGTGAGCAGCCTGAACGCGCTGTCTATGAACGTGAACAACATAGAGCAAAAAACAGGCGTAACAGACGAGAAACTTGCTCAGATAGTGAATCTGGGTATGAACAATATACCCAAGGTAGAACCGGTGGTGAAAGAAGAGCCGGTGATAGCTCCTGTGGCTAAGGCAGAGCCAGTGGCTGCGCCGGTAGCCAAAGTAGAGCCGGTGGCAGAACCAAAAACACCAGCAACAAATAACGGACAACCGGCATCGGATGCAGTAGCGCTGAACATAGACAACGTGCACAATTTCAATATGAATGTGAACGGAATGATAGAGCGCACTACCGAAATAGTAAGAGAAACGCCGAAAATAGAAGAAAAGACCGCAGAGAAAATAGTGCCCTTCTTTGAAGACCTGATAGAGCCTGTAAACAAACCAGCTGTTCTTGATGAGAATGCCCCAATGACAGATGCATCGCTCAGAGAATATGTGATGAACAGTAAACTACTGAAAGAAGTAGATCTGAAAATAGCAGAACGCGCGGGAGCCAAGATAAATGCCGAAATAGACATTGAGGGCGACGTAGAAAGATTGCGCTTCCTGAAAGTGTTTACGCTGAAGCAACTGCATGACAGAATTATGGACAACAAAAACGACATTGTTGCCTTTGCAGAAAAATGGATTGGCAAAGACAATGGCGGTTCATTCGATTCTGGTATCAGCCTGTTTTACCTCGAGTACCTGTTGGTAGGAAAGAAAAACGACCCTGCATTCGCCATAGAGTATGTAGTGAAGTTCATATCCGACAACGATTACAGCGCCCGCTACATTATACCGACCTACAACTCTATCAAAAACACCGAGATGCCCAATTTCTCGCACCTCACACTAAAAGCATAATTTTTACCAACGATAATTTAAACAGGAAAGCGACC
>CAZLPE010000086.1:0-15768 GCA_964561325.1 uncultured Flavipsychrobacter sp. | reverse complement strand
TCCAACTACGCTTGGATGGAGTGCAATCTCCGATTGCCGAAATGTGCAATTCTTCTCGTTATTAGTTTATTTCTTCAATCGCCAATCGGAGATTGGCTGCCGTGTAATCGTAGTTGGAAATTAGGCTTAACCGGGGACTACGCTTAACTGGGATATTACGGGTCGCTAAACATAAATAACACAAAATGAAACTTTTAAGCTTTAGCGCTAATTTTAAAGTCAGTTTGGTATAGACCAAATAATAGGTTACATTGTGGGACATAAAAACCACCAAACAATGGCTACAATTATTTTAAACCACAGAGTAAAAGATTACACTTCCTGGAAATCACTTTATGATTCAGATCTGCCAAGAAGAACAGCAGCGGGGTTAACAGAATTGGCTGTTGGGCAAAAAGCTGGCGACCCGGGTATGGTCTATATGGTTATGCAGGTAGCCGATTTAAGTGTAGTGTCTAAAATGATGGGCGATGCTGATTTGCAAAAAGCAATGGAAGAAGGTGGAGTAATCAGCGCTCCTGAATTTACGGTTATTGAATAATGACCTTGAAAAAATGCAAAGGTAGAAGGGGTTGCATTCATTTGCAGCTCCTTTTTGCTTTCCTGTGAGAAACAACAATTTGACAAATAAGCCCGCTGACCCTAATTCAAGGCATTTAGCGTCTAACTAACAAAGTGACTGTAACCCTTTATGTGAGCAAGGTCAGCTTCTGATTTTAAAATCGGTTATTTTTATTTTATTTTTCAACAAAAAACGTTTGTCAAAACGTTGGCTCAGCGCATCCGGTAAAGCAAGGTTCATCGTTAAGCGTAGTCTCCGGCTACGCTTAACGATGGTGTGCAATCTCCGATTGCCGAAATGTGCAATTCTTTTCAATATTAGATTGTTTCTACAATCGCCAATCGGAGATTGGCTACCTAACAATCGTAGTCGGAGACTACGCTCAACCGGGATTTGCCTCCACGAAACGTAATCAGAGTTAACGCAAGACTGTAATTTTTTATTAGTTTTGGAAGTACACCGGCAACCGTGGATACCATCCAAACTACCTTTATGAAAAAAATATTATTAACCCGCTCATCTGTTTGCATGGCCGATGATATTCATGATAATAGTTTGAAAATTGAAGTTGATGAAAATTGGAAACTACCTGAAAATACTAAATAAAGTATTAAGTATAGGCTATTTGCCAGAAATATCGGGTGGCAAAGCAACATGGAGTGTTACCTGCAACAACGCAGTTGCAGTAATCGCTCAACAATGGAATAAACCCAGATTTATTGGAAGTACCGAATATGGCGTTTGTAGTACATTGCATTTTAAATATCATACTCAAGAAGATCCGGAACTTGTATATGAGACAATTAGTGAGTTTAGAAGCCGTCGTTAAGATATAGTAAAGAAGACACAGTGAGGTGTAGTGAGATAGGAGAGATTGGCGCCATAGAAACTTAGTTGTATAATCCGCTCGTTCGGATTTGCAAACCCTTGTTAAGTGTAATCTTCATTAAATAAAATAATATCGTTAAGCGTAGTTTCCAACTACGCTTGGATCGTGAGCAATCTCCGATTGCCGAAATGTGCAATTTTTCTCATTATTAGATTATTTCTTCAATCGCCAATCGGAGATTGGCTACCTTGCAATCGTAGTCGGAGACTACGCTTAACTGGGGGCTTCTGTTCCTGCTGCATTTGCACCCTATTTGCAAGTTTTATGCTATCGTTGTGTAATTCTAGAGCAATATTGTTGAACTTTTGCTAACATTGAAATTTTAGAAAAAAGGTTAATTTTGGAGGAGGTTATTTTTAAAGAAGTTATAATTATCGGTCAACAGTTAAAATTCAATATCTTCAGTCAGAGTAATGAACTAGTTATAGGTCATTTTAAAGAGGAAAAACAATAAATAGTTCGACATTTTTATGCATACTAAACTTCTAAATTTCTTTTTAAAGATTAAATCCTTATCGGATGAAGAAATAGAAGCTATTGATAAAACAATGGTTACTAAACAATTTAAAAAGGGAACTATTTTGCTTAAAGAAGGACAAACTTCATCTGAAGCTTTTTTTGTATTAGAAGGTGTCGTTAGACAATATTGTATAATTGATGGGGAAGAAAAAACAACCGATTTTTTTACTGATGCACAATGGGTTGTTTCTTTAAACAATATTAATGTAAATAGTCCATCTACTCATTTTGTGGAATGTAGTACAGATTGTTTAGTCTTAATGGGTGATAGCACTAAAGGAGAGGATTTGTATAGAAAGTACCCAAATCTTGAGACTATTGCACGAAAATTAATGACCAATGTTTTTTTAGAACAACAAGCCAAATTAGAAGCTTTCACTCATAATTCACCTTTAGTTCGCTATCAAAATTTAATTTCAAATAGACCTGATTTGATACAAAAAGTACCTCAATACCAAATAGCAAGCTATATTGGCGTTACTCCGGAATCGCTAAGTAGAATCCGCAAAAGAATAATTTAGAAATTATTGGTTCTTTTTTTTATTTCTTACCCAAAGTCAATGAATTGCTCACTGATAGCAACTTAATTTTGTGCCAATAAAATTAAAAACATAGTCATGGGCAATAATTCAATGGGTGAAATCTCTACATGGTCAAATAGAACAAAATTCGGGCTAACTTGGCTTTTATACGCATTATTAGCAATAACAATTGGTGCATTTTGGCATGCTAAATTATTTGTGAAGTATTACAAAGAAGCTAATTTCATTACCGCAGCAGAGATAAATGTTCCTTTAGCCATAGGCTCTATGCTTTTATTAGGATATACTTCTACTTACCTTTTCTCAAAAATATACCGACCAAATAGTAGAAATTATAGTGCAATAATAACTGCCATAAATGTTCTGTTGCTGCCTAGAATGGTTGTAGCATTTGCTCAAACAGCTGAGCAGAATGTAAATGGGAAGGGATTAAATTTGATTGTTCTTGAATTTGGATTGTACTTAATTATTTCTATTATTTGGGGAGGACTTTCAGGAAAAATATTTGATAAATAACCCCTAACTAAAAATTGCAAATCGGAGATATCTCAATCATTAATAAAACTGAAATATATGAATACAGCAATTCGTAAAATCAGAATACATGCACTCATAACAGGCTACTCGCTTTTTTTAATGGCTCTTTTTGCCGGCTATGTTTTTGGTTATGCATTTCCTAAAATATTTGATTTTGGTAACGTCAATTTAAACTATAATAAAGAAAGTCTTCAACTATTCAATTTAATGTTGTTTAGTGTAGTAGTGATCTTTCTCCTTGATCTTGTTGTTTCCATTTCGCTTTATCATTTTTTTGAAAGCTACAACCACAAATTGGCTATATGGGCATGTGCTTTAAGGATTACCTATTCATTAATATTTAGCGTTGCAATTTATTACATATTCAAAAATACAGGCGAATTAAACAAAGATGTATTTATTAAAAACTATTTGACATTTAAATTTTACTGGTCATTTGGATTAATTTTTTTTGGATGTCATTTAGTTGTAGTTGGAATATTAATGAAAGGGCAAAAATCAGTTCATAGTGCTTTATGGCTTCTAATCTTAATAGTTGGGTCTGCATATATAATAATACATTCATTAAATACATTATACCCTCAATTTAAAAATCTTATTAGCATTCTAAGTTTCATCTTTGGTATCCCAATGGCATTAGCAGAACTTAGCTTGGCTCTTTGGTTGATTCTAAAAGGAGGTAGGGCAATATCAAATAGTGACGTAAAGACACAAGATAAATCTGAATTGTTTTGGGACCGTGTTGCAAAAAGGACAAGTAATGCTAATCAAAAAACAAACAATAAGACTGTTAAGGTGCTTGAACATTTAAAAAATTATTTAAAGCCTACTGATCATGTACTTGACTTTGCTTGCGGTTACGGAATTATTGCTGCTGAAATCTACAAAGAAGTAGATAGTGTTATTGGTATAGATATTTCCATGCAGATGATTAAAGTTGCAAATGGTCGTAAAATAGAGCAAAGAATGGATAATATAGAATTCTCGCAAATAACAATCTTTGATAAAAGCCTTAAAAGCTCTTCGTTTGATGTTGTTCTGGCATTTAATATTCTCCATTATCTTCATGATAAAGAAGACTTTAGTAACCGAATAAATGAATTGATAAAACCGGGAGGATTCTTTATTTCTTCAACAGTTTATAAAAAAAATAATAATACTTTTATTGTTTTCTTATTTAAAATCATAAACAAACTTAGTATAATGCCAAAGATTTACTTCTACTCTTCAAGCCAACTTGAAGATTTTATGTTGAAGTGTAATTTTAAAGTAATAGAATCCATTGATATTTCTGATATGCCAGAAAGGTTTGTCGTAGTTCAGAAAAATGTAATTTAAATGAATTTGATGTTTAATTAACTCGTCAACTTTAGTCCTTACTTCAATTACTTCAAGGCGAAAACTATAGAACATTTCTTTTACATTCATACATACTAAGTCCTCAGGTTGAAAGTCCTAGGTGGACGGATGAAATTAAGTCGAAGTTTATTTTTACCACAAAATCGACTGCTTCACTTGTGGAGGCTCTGAGGTGAGACTTAGATCTAAAGCAGCTGGCAAAGCGAGAATTAGCGAACAGAGGATTTAATGCCGAGGACAATTGGGTTAGCTTTGATAAAGCTTCTCAAATGCGCCAATGAGCATAGAAGACGGTGCAAAAACTATAGTGGAACTAGCTGTATTAGATGAAAATGGAGTTAAACGATCATTTGTTCATCTAGGAGAAAATTTGCCTTGGTAAAAATCAATTTAAAATAAAAAGTAGTATGAAAAAAAATACAGAAATTTTTGCAATAGCATTTACACTTTCAATCAACATTTCCTTTGCTCAACACAATACTGGGAATAACGGAAAAATTTTATTAACAGCTTCTATCGAATGAGGTAAATGGCATTAAAAAAATCTAGTATTTGGTTCGAAGAAATGTCAGTTAGGGGTACGAAAAAGAGAGCGGAGAAACGAGCGGAGAGCAGTTTCTCCGCTTTTTATTTATATTTGTAGTATAGTATAGTAAGGATTTACCGCATATGCCAACTGTACGTAAAAAGGATGGTTTCCGATTTTATTTTTATTCGAATGAAAGTGACGAGCCAGTTCATATACATGAAGAAAAAGGGGCCGCTGATGGCAAAATATGGTTGATGCCCAAAATTGAACTTGCATATAAGCATGGTTTTAATAGTAGCGAGGTAAAACAGATTGCAGTAATTGTTTTTGAATATTGTGAACAATTTATAAAACGCTGGAATGAACACTTCGATAAATAATTACGATTCGCTGGAGCAACTTGTTTACAACGAAGACATTCGCATTCAAGCAATTGATATTCATGTTGATATTGACCTGATGCTTGTGATATTAAATACTGGTTTTGTGATAAAAGAGAAACTATCCAGATATTTTAAGCCAGATAAAGCCGAGCAGCACCTTCTCGATTTTAGACTGATTGGTGGCGGTACAGGCATCCATTGGTGTTACCTTGATATTGATCTTAGCCTTAAAGGGCTACTGAAAGAGTCGTTTCGAAGCCAGTTGTTGGCAGGAAAGGGTGCGTAATTTTACAAGCCAGCTATGTAATAAGTGCAATTAGTTGAATTATTTCTCATTTAGAATAGTGCGAGTTAACGTTAATCGATTACGTGTCCGTTCCCATTGTTAAGCATAATCTTCCTTAAAATAACAATAAATATAGTTAAGCGTAGTCTCCGGCTACGCTTGGATGGTGTGCAATCTCCGATTGCCGAAATGTGCAATTCTTCTTGTTATCAGTTTATTTCTTTCATTGCCAATCGGCAACCTTGCAAGCGTAGTTGGAGACTACGCTTAATTTGGAGCGTGCAGTGAGTGAGAGGATGCCCTCCCCATTCACCCCATCACATACCTCATCGCCACATATCCCGATTCAAATATTTTGGTAGCTGCGAGGTGTAGTTGCAGGCTTTCGGGTAGTGTTGTGGTGTCTAAAAAGCGTCGCCCGGCTCCCGCTATTATGGGTTGCACTACAATGTGCATTTCGTCTATTAGGCCCAGGGCTATAAGCTGAGAGGGGATGTCTACACCGCCGGTAGATATGTTGCCGCCAGGTTGTTGTTTTAGTGTTCGTATTTCTTGCTCCAGGTTGCCGCTTATGATGCGTGTATTTTTGCCATCAACCTTGGTCAGCGTCCGTGAGCAAACCACAATGTTTTCTACAGATGCAAATGCGTCGGCAAAATCGGCCATTGCTTTTGTAGGCGCAGAGCGGTCTTTGGCAATGTTGGGCCAAAAGGGTACCATGAGTTCGTAGGTTTTGCGGCCATATAGCAGGGTGTCGGCATTGCGTAGCAATTGCGCAAAATACTCATGCACTTCATCGTTGCCCTTGCCCTTGGTGTGGTCGCAGCAGCCGTCCATTGTCAGGTTTATACCAAATATCAGCTTTCTCATGGTAGTTAGTTTGTGTTGAAAGTAGTTGTTTTTTTGATTCGCGTTTTAAATGCGCTGCATAGATTTTTAATATTTTTTACATCAAGTGGGGGAGTAAGGGTAGCGGCTATTGTCTAAACACATTAACCATTTTGACGCCCAACCCCAGTTAACGATTTCGCCCGCTTTCTTTCTACGATCCAAATAAAAATAACTCCTAAGGTATAGGCCAATATATCTCCCCAAGAAAAGCCAGTGCCCAAAATCCATTGCGCGGCGGTAGAGCTATGCAAACCAAGATGTACAATCAGATGAAAATACTGGGTGATCTCTACAATGTATGCTATGATCCCCACTACTATGGCCAGGGTGCGGTAGTCGGTCTGTATAAACGATCTAAAGAAACAATACATGAGTAGCACAACCAGAAAATCTCCGAATGTAGGGCGGATAAAGTTATCGTGCACAAAAGCGGCTATCAGTACTTCGGTAATAAACAACACGATAAAACAGAGGAAGTATCGAAAATTGAAACTCAGCATAGCAACGCTTTTTTTCAAAGATGCTGGAAAATACGGGAAATGACAAAAGCTAAAATTAGATGACCTATTAGCCAGATGTTTTGCAAAGTTTCGCTGGAGAGCCTTTGTAGCGCACAACCGTCCGGTACGTGTCAATCTGCGCATATTGGCTTTTGTGGTATGTAGTAGGGAGCCAATTTGCCGCATTAGAAAGCGCTTGATAGGCATTCGTTACGTCATACTGTATTTCCCTACACTACACCCCCTGCCCAAAGGTCAGCAGTGTGCCGTTGGGGTCTATTATCGGAAACTCTATCTGTCCCCAGGGTTTGCGCTCCAGCTTACCCAGCCGAGGGATGGCGGATTGCGCCTTTGTCCATTGATTGTGCATCGTTTCTATACCGGCGTCTATGCGCAGGTATATCATAAAGTCCGATTTTGCGGGATCGAGGGTAGGGTAGGAAAAAAAGTGCAGTTCGGCGGCGTCGCGGCGCACAATAAAGTAGTCGCCATGGTCGGCAAGCAGGTTAAAGCCCAGTTGTGAAGTGTAGAAGTTCAGGGTTTGGTTCTTGTCTATAAACGGCAGTTTGGGTATTGCAGCGGTTATCATACGGGCATTAGTTTGTACAATATTACAGTATTAAAATAATGTTGCCATATCGGTGGTAGGTTATTTCCTGATATTTGTCGGGCGCTGCTTGCTGTTTTCGAGCCTTATGTTTGTTAGCTTGCAATAGTTACATTTATGGCATGCACACCTTTCAGGCGCCTATCGATATTATTGGGGTTAATCCGTTTGTTTTTGTTCCGGTCGATGTCTTGCGGCAATTGTTTGAGCAATCTGGTAAAACTTCCGGGGCTATACCCATATGCGGAACGGTAAATGGCGCGCCATACCGGCAGACGCTGGTGCGCTATAGCGGCGAATGGCGATTATATATAAATACGAGCATGCTTAAAAATTCGCCCCAAAGGATAGGGGAGCAAATAACCATTACGGTAGCGATAGACGATTCGCCACGCGATGTAGCTCCGCCGCCGGCTTTTGTGCAGGCGCTAAATGATTGCAAAGAGGCTAAAGAAGTATTTGATGGTTTACCGGCATCGCGAAGGTTAGAAATAGTACGGTATCTGGCTCATCTGAAAACAGAAGAAGCGCGTGCGCGCAATATCCCCAAGGCTATCAACTTTTTGCTGGGTAAGGGTCGGTTTGTGGGTAGGGATACGCCTTAGGGTAGGGGGGTAAATACCTGATTGATGCGTGGGTATATATGTTAGTTGTTTTGCTGATGTAATCTTAACACTTCTATGTGATGCACTTTGCAGGCAAATGCTATTTTTGTGATTGCAGATGAAGCTATTGATCAGGTTTTTATTGTCGCTGTTTGTTGTCCTGTTTTGCGGATACGGGCAGTTGTATGCCGCCGGTTATCATCCTGCATCTACGGTTACTGTGGCTACCAGCGCAACAAATGAACATATAGCAGCCGGCGACAATGCCGTAATAAAAACCGGTTCGCCCGCTCAGGATCGTCAGGACGACCGAATAGACGATACAGACGAGGAGGACGATGACGACGAACCAACGTCGGCCAAGAAGTCGTTGACTGCACTTCATTGCCACAGTCCATTTTTACGTCAGCTTTCTGCTGGCAGGCATAGCCGCTATACTGCAAAGCGGTTGTCTTTTTATAAGCATTTCTCGTACACCTCTACCAACACGCACATAGTATACCGCGTCATCAGAATTTGATACCACCCAATCGGGTGTTTCCTGTGTTTCTCTTAAATAGGTAGTGCAGCCTAATAGGTATGCATGTTTCAGGCGCGGCGCATACACAGCTATGCAGCTGGCCGCTCGTTAAGGAGATCTACAGCTTAAATTATCCCGAAAATTTCGTTTCTCCGTTTGCACGGCGTTTACTCTTGCCTATTGGTATTTGCCTGCTGCAATACCCGGGCGGCCATTATCATTTTATAAACAACAAAATAGCATCGCTTTTAAAAAGCTAATTGATCATGAACAGGATATTCCTACTCATTGGTTTGTGCGCATTGCTGTGCCATACCAGCTGCACTACTAAGAAAGAAGAAAAAGAAGTAGAGCAAAAATTACTCGTTACGAGTCCACTGAAGATGGATACGTCGATTGTCAGTCAGTATGTATGCCAGATACATTCTATACACCATATCGAGCTAAGGGCGCAGGAGCGCGGTTATCTCGACAAAATATATGTAGACGAAGGTCAGTCGGTAAAAAAGGGGCAATTGCTGTTTCAGATAATGCCCAAGGTATACGAAGCCGAGTTGCAGAAAGCAGAGGCCGAAGTGAAGTTTGCAGAGATAGAACGCCAAAACACAAAATCGCTTTCAGACCGCAATATTGTTGCGCCCAACGAGCTGGCTATGGCGCGCGCCAAGCTGGATAAAGCCAATGCCGAGGTGGCGCTGGCAAAAGTGCATTTGCAGTTTACAGAAATCAGAGCGCCATTTGATGGCATCATAGACCGCTTTAAAGTGCGGGTGGGTAGCTTGCTGGGCGAGGGTGATTTGCTCACTACGCTGTCGGACAACAGCAAAATGTGGGTGTACTTTAACGTGCCCGAGGCCGAGTATCTGGAGTATAAGTCGAGGAACGACGCTATGCCAAAGGTGAGTTTGTTAATGGCCAACCATCAGGTGTTCGACTTTCCGGGAGTGGTTGAAACCATAGAGGCCGACTTTGACAACGAAACGGGCAACATTCCATTCAGGGCTACCTTCCCCAACCCCAAGGGCCTGCTAAGGCATGGCGAAACCGGTAGCATACTGGTGAACAGAACGCTTAAAGATGCTATTCTGATACCACAGAAAGCCACCTTCGAAGTGCTGGACAAGAAATATGTGTTTGTTGTAGACAAGGATAACAGAGTAAAAACCAGAGAAATAAGCATATCCGCCGAACTGGAAGACCTGTATGTAGTACAGGCGGGATTGTCTGACAACGAACGCATATTACTGGAAGGATTGCGGAAAGTGAAGGAAAATGATAAGATAGCCTTCAACTACGAGGCGCCCAAAGCGGTGATTCATAAATTGAAATTGCCGGCAGAATAGATTCATCACTAAAAACTAACGTAAATGTTTAATAAATTCATACAGAGGCCAGTCCTCGCTATAGTATTGTCGCTGGTTATTGTGTTTATGGGTATGCTGGCTATCAATACGCTGCCCGTATCGCAGTTTCCGTCTATTGCGCCGCCCATGGTGGTGGTCAATATAGCCTATCCCGGCGCCAGCGCCGATGTATTGGTCAATTCGGTGCTGGTGCAGATGGAAAAAGCCATAAATGGCGCGCCGGGCATGAAATACATGACATCGGACGCTACCAGCGCCGGCGAGGCTACCATACAGGTGGTCTTCGATCTGGGCACCGATCCCAACCAGGCGGTGGTAAATGTAAAGAACAGAATAGAACAGGTTACCAATTTGCTGCCCGAACTGGTGCAGCGCGAGGGGCTGGTGGTGAGCTACACATCGCCAAACATGCTGATGTATGTGAACCTGTACAGTAAAGACCCCAAGGCCGACGAGAAGTTTTTGTACAACTTTGCCGGCGTAAATATTATTCCCGAATTAAGCCGATTAAAGGGCGTTGGAAGCGCCAAAATACTGGGTAGCCGCCAATATGCTATGCGCGTCTGGCTTAAGCCCGACAGAATGCGCGCCTACAATGTGTCTACAGAAGAGGTGATGCAGGCGCTGTCGCAGCAAAGCATTATAGGTTCGCCGGGGCGCATAGGGCAGGCTTCCGGCAAGCGGTCGCAGTCGCTGGAGTATGTGCTCACTTATCAGGGACGATTCAATACCCCCGAACAATACAAGGATATAATTATTCGCGCCAATGCCGAGGGCGAGATACTGCACCTGAACGATGTGGCCGATGTGGAGCTGGGCAGCGAGTTTTACGACATTTATTCAAATATGGACGGGCATCCGTCGGCGGCCATAACGCTGAAACAAACCTATGGCAGTAATGCCAGCGATGTAATTAAAGAAGTAAAAGCAAAGCTTGATGAAATTAAGGCCGGATCTTTTCCTCCCGGTATGGACTACCAGATCAGTTACGATGTGTCGAGCTTCCTTGATGCATCTATAGAAAAAGTAGCGCATACATTGGCCGAGGCATTTATACTTGTGGCCATAGTGGTGTTTTTATTTCTGGGCGATTGGCGATCTACGCTTATACCTACGTTGGCGGTTCCTGTGTCGCTCATCGGCGCGTTTATTTTTATGCAGCTATTCGGGCTTACCATCAATCTTATCACGCTTTTTGCGCTTGTATTGGCCATTGGTATTGTGGTAGATAATGCGATTGTGGTAGTGGAGGCTGTGCATACAAAAATGGCCGAGGAGGATTTGTCGCCATACAAGGCTGTCAAGAAAGTGTTGCAGGAGATAAGCGGCGCTATCATAGCCATTACCCTGCTTATGACGGCTGTGTTTGTGCCGGTGGCATTTATGTCGGGTCCGGTGGGTATATTCTACCGTCAGTTTTCTATTACCATGGCCACTTCAATTGTTATATCGGGTTTGGTGGCGCTTACGCTCACGCCGGTACTGTGCGCTATGATACTTAAGAACACGCACGGCCAGCCCCGCAAGCGTTCTCCAATCAATTATGTGCTCGATAAGTTTAATAATTGGTTTGAAAGACTGACAGGAAGGTATGCAAAGTTTCTTACGCTTATTGTCAATCGCCGGGTGGTTACGTTTGGTATGTTGTTCGCGTTTTGCGCGGGTATATGGCTCACCTCGCGCACGCTACCCACAGGTTTCATACCTGCAGAGGATCAGGGTATGGTGTATGCCATCATACAGGCGCCTCCGGGGTCTACGCTCGAGCGTACTAACGATATTGCGCGCAAGCTACAAGATATAGCCAAGCATGTAGAAGGTGTGCAGTCGGTATCGGCATTGGCGGGTTATGAGGTGCTTACAGAGGGTAGGGGATCAAATGCCGGCACCTGCCTTATCAACCTTAAAGGCTGGTCTGAACGCAAGCATTCTGCGCAGGAAATAATAGAAGAGCTGGAAGAAAAGGCAAAAGTGATACCCGGCGCCACAATAGAGTTTTTCCAACCGCCGGCTGTGCCCGGTTATGGAGCTGCCGGCGGCTTTTCGTTGCGCTTGCTCGATAAGACCAATTCGGGCAATTATAAAGCCTTTGGCAAAGTGAACGACGAATTTATGGAAGCGCTTAAAAAGCGTAAAGAGCTTACCGGATTATTCACCTTTTTTGCCGCCAACTATCCGCAGTATGAGCTGGAGATAGATAACAAGGCAGCTATGCAAAAGGGGGTATCTATTGGTAAAGCCATGGATAATTTGTCTATACTAATAGGTAGTACTTATGAACAGGGGTTTGTGCGGTTTGGTATGTTTTATAAAGTATATGTACAGGCCGCGCCCGAATACAGGCAACTGCCTGAAGACCTTTTGAAATTATATATCAAGAACAATCGCGATGAAATGGTGCCTTATTCTGCATTTTTGAAGATCAAAAAATCGCAGGGTCTTAACGAAATCACCCGTTACAATATGTATACCTCGTCGGCCATAAACGGCGCTCCTGCTGCAGGATACAGCAGCGGCGAGGCGCTGGCGGCTATACAAGAAGTGGCTAAGAACACCCTGCCGCGCGGCTATGGTATAGACTGGCTCGGCTTGTCGAAGGACGAAGTAGGGCGCGGAAACGAAGCATTGTACATATTTATTATTGTATTGGCGTTTGTGTATATGGTGCTTGCTGCCCAGTACGAGAGTTTCATCCTGCCATTTGCCGTTATACTCTCCTTGCCGGTGGGGGTGCTGGGCGCTTTTGTTATGCTTAAGGCTATGGGATTGGCTAACGACATCTATGCCCAGGTGGGCTTGGTGATGTTGGTAGGTCTGTTGGGTAAGAATGCGGTGCTTATAGTGGAGTTTGCTGTACAAAAACAGCAGCAGGGCGCTACCATTCTCGATGCGGCAATAGAAGGTGCAAGGGTGCGTTTCCGCCCCATTCTAATGACATCCTTTGCGTTTGTTGCGGGGCTTATACCGTTACTTTTTGCCACAGGGCCAGGCGCTATTGGCAATCGTACTATTGGGTCGTGTTCGGCTGGGGGCATGTTGTTGGGTACCATCTTCGGCGTTATTGTGGTGCCGGGTTTGTATTACATTTTTGCTAAGCTCGCCGAGGGACGTCACTTAATACGCGACGAACACGAAGCCCCGCTCACAGAAGGTATAGGGCATAAAAAGAAGAAAAAGAACAAGTTCAACTTCTTTAAGTCGGACAAGGATAAGCAACAGGGAGGGGAAAATTCAATAAACTAAAAACGGGAGAACAATGTTTAAGAACAGCATGTATAAATACATAGGCATTGGGCTGATAGCGCTTGCCTATACTTCTTG
The DNA here is from genome assembly GCA_964561325.1 of uncultured Flavipsychrobacter sp. Lineage (GTDB taxonomy): Bacteria > Bacteroidota > Bacteroidia > Chitinophagales > Chitinophagaceae > Nemorincola. The sequence goes on along the minus strand of CAZLPE010000086.1, from coordinate 2,354 downwards.
CCAAATCCCGAAACTGGTAGGGAAAACGGAAAGCAGAACAATTCCCTCTACTTATGCGGGCATGTCAGACAGCGCTAATACGGCCAAGATAAACTGGCGCGATTATTTTGCCGACCCTAATCTTGTATCGTTGATAGATACTGCATTGAACAATAATCAGGAGCTGAGTATACTGATGCAGGAAATAGCAATAACTCAAAACGAAGTGCGCGCTAAAAAGGGCGAGTATCTGCCGTTTGTAGGTATTGGCGCAGGGGCTGGCATAGATAAAACGCCAAGGTACACCAGCCGGGGCGCCAGCGAATCGAGTGTGGAGATTGCGCCGGGTCGTGAAACGCCCGACCCATTGCCCGACTACCGGATTGCCGCCGCCGCTCGTTGGGAGGTAGATATTTGGCATAAGCTGCGCAATGCTAAAAAAGCGGCGGTAAACAGGTATCTATCTACAGTAGAAGGGCGAAATTTTGCGAAAACAACTTTGATTGCAGAAATAGCCAATTCGTATTACGAATTGCTGGCGCTGGATAATCAACTGGATATTGTTAAGAAAAATATTGATATACAGTCGAATGCGTTGCAGATAGTAAAGTATCAGAAAGAAGCTGCGCGGGTAACAGAGTTGGCGGTGCGCAAGTTTGAGGCCGAGGTGTTTAAAACGCGCAGTCTGCAATACGATATTCAACAGAAAATTACAGAAACAGAAAACAAGATCAATTTTTTGTTGGGTAGGTATCCGCAACGTATTGCACGAAACGATGATGCTTTTGCCAGCTTGATGCCTAAGGCAATACAGGCAGGGTTGCCTGCCCAGTTGCTGGATAACAGGCCAGATATCAGGCAGGCGGAGCTTCAGCTGGCGGCAACCCGTCTGGATGTGAAAGTAGCCAAAGCCGATTTTTATCCTTCGTTGGGCATATCGGCATCGTTGGGTTATCAGGCATTCAATCCCGCTTACTTGGTCAGGATGCCGGAATCTGTTTTGTTTTCGCTTGCCGGCGATATGATGGCGCCTATGGTTAACCGTAATGGTATAAAGGCGGCGTATTCATCGGCCAACGCAAGGCAAATACAAGCAGCCTACAACTACGAACGCACTGTACTAAATGCTTATGTAGAAGTAGTAAACCACCTTGCTAAGGTTACTAATATGGCGCAAAGCTATGATTTGAAGGCAAAGCAGGTGCAGGCGCTTACGGAATCGATAGTAATATCGAACGACCTATTCAGGTCTACCCGCGCCGATTATATGGAGGTATTGCTCACGCAGCGCGATGCGCTGGAGTCGAAATTTGAGCTGGTAGAAACTAAAAAGCAGCAATTGAATGCTATAGTAAGTATATACCAGGCTTTGGGCGGCGGCTGGAATTGATGTTTGTTTGATTAATGTAGCCGGAGTGTGGTGGTACTGCACTCCGGCTTGTTTTATGTTGCAATATGGTAATCAAGAATTATGGGAAATGGCCCCTTGTTTCCTTTCGGCAATAGATGTAGCATATTGGTTGTTATTAGGGAAGCAAGTTTCCGAATTTCGTACATTGGATAGCAACAAAATCAAAATCCGTTCTGTCTATGCAACGCTTATCAGTTGGGCTACATGTCAGCTGTAGCTCTGTTTTTCAAATTGCTCACCGCAATTTGCCAATGGTGCGTAACATGGTATATGGCATTGTACAGCATTTCGCGGAGGGTGAGGCAGCCCAGAAGTGGGTGGGGGATGCATAGGGTATCTAGTTCTGGTTCGGTAAATGTGTTTACTCTCGTTGTTAATGTGTTTATTAGTTTATTGAGTTCTTCGCATAGCACAGTGCGGTCTTGGGGGTTGTTGTTGGGTACAAAGCGATCTGGGGCTTTGCCGCCTGCCTGTAGTTTTGCCAGATAATCGGTTAGTAATTGCTCATAGGTTCGGCTGCCACGTTCGGTTGTGCCAAAGGCTTGGGTGATGGCTATTTTCTCCATGCCAAATACGTGTACCAACGGCGCCACACACAGCGCTATGTGCGCCAGTTGCTGTTCGGCCGACCAACTTCTGCCGTTGGCGTAATGAAAGTCGCTATCAGATAGGCCATTCATGTAGTTAGTAAAGCCGGAATAATTGTTCGTCAGGCGTTCAGCAATTTCTTGTTTGTTCATGGGGTTTATATTAAGGTGTACTTTAGTAAAAGTAGCATTTTGTCTCAAGATATTCTGATGGATAGGGCATAAAAAAAGCAATGCGCCGGGTGAGACGCATTGCTTTTTTTGTGATCTTAAAATTAGACTAAACGTTGAATTTTATACCCTGAGCCAGCGGCAGTTTGTCGCTCCAGTTGATGGTATTGGTCTGGCGGCGCATGTATGCTTTCCAGCTATCCGAT
>CAZLPE010000085.1:2393-15965 GCA_964561325.1 uncultured Flavipsychrobacter sp. | reverse complement strand
TCTGCGCAACTTGACTTAATTCTTTTCAAAACTTATTGCGTTTTCACCGCGATCACTTGAAAAGCGAATGAAGTAAACTCCTTTTGAAAGATCATGTACACTAATAGCTGCGTTCGTGGATTTAATTTCACCACCGCTAAGACGTTGCCCCAACACATTAAAAATCGAATATGAGGATAAGTTACCCCCACTACTGATGTTTAATTTTTCGTTAACAGGGTTAGGGTAAATAGTTATACCATTACTTGATCCTCCAACATTATTTACAACTGTTGAGAACAATTGCACTTTACGTACTACATTATTAAGATCGTCGGCTATGTAAATATTATTATAGGCGTCGACGGTTATGGTTTCCGGAGAGTATAATCTTGCATTTGTTGCAGGGCCTCCATCGCCACTATAACCCATAGAACCAGTGCCAGCTACAGTACTAACGATTCCTGCTCCATCAATTTTCCTGACAACATGGTTATTCCACTCGGCTACTAGCAGATTGCCGCTTGAGTCGAAGAATATCCCCTTAGGCAAATTAAATTGCGCTGCCGTAGCTGGACCACCATCTCCACTATATCCGGCTACGCCTGTGCCGGCAAAAGTGCTGATAATGCCTGATGTGTTTATTTTTCTGACCACATTGTTACGATAGTCGCCGATATATACGTCACCTGCACCGCTAATGGCAATCCCGTAGGGTGTTTTAAGCCTAGCGGCTATAGCAGGTCCACCGTCACCGGTATATCCACTCATGCCATTTCCCGCAAAAGTGAAGATAGTACCCGCTGGATCGATTTTGCGGACCTTGTTATTGTAAAAGTCACAGAAATAGATATTCCCACTTGCATCCAATGCAATAGATTCCGGATAATATAATTGCGCAGCCGTGGCGGGACCGCCATCGCCTGCGCTTCCATACGTACCATTTCCCGCTATATTGGTAATAATACCTGACGGGTCAATTTTTTTTATTCTGTGATTATCGCAATCAGAGAATATGATATTACCAGTTGGATCAACGATAATACCTGAAGGCCGCCATATTTGTGCAGCGGTTGCAGGTCCGCCCGCTCCAGAATCACCAGCCACTCCAGTGCCCGCCACAGTTGTTATGATTCCCGTTGCAGATACTTTGCGAATACGGTGATTGCTATAATCGGATATGTAAACGTTATTGCTTGCATCTACAGCAACCCCTGTAACCGTATTCATTTGGGCCATCGGAGCGAATGCCCCATCCCCACTATATCCAGCTGTTCCAGAGCCTGCTACAGTGACAATTGTTTGTGCATTAGAAGCGTGTAAAACCAATAACAAAAGACAGGTAAAAATACTTCTCATATACAAATGTTTTGGGTGGATATATTAACAGACGGCTAATTAAGACTGATGGTTGGTAGCAAATATGTGTTAACAAGAGAATCTCGCAAAGTTGCTTCTTCGGACTCTCACTAGACTAAGCGTCTTGCTTCGTCCAACAAAAAATGCAAGCGTCTCGCTTGCATTTTTAAAGTGCCTCAGACGGGAATCGAACCCGTACTCGCATTGCTGCAAACAGGATTTTAAGTCCTGCGCGTCTACCTATTCCGCCACCAAGGCCAGTGGTTGGTTTCTTTTGGTTAAGAAACCCTTTAAACTAAAAATTCCAAACCTATGGCTTGGAATTCTATGAGCGGAAGACGAGACTCGAACCCGCGACCCCAACCTTGGCAAGGTTGTGCTCTACCAACTGAGCTACTTCCGCATTTGTTTTTAAGAACTGTTATTTCGTTTTGAGAGTGCAAATATAGAGCGCGTTTCGTGAAAAACAAACAAAAAAATGAAGAAAAATAATCGCCATGTTTTATAGGGTTTGCAGTAGTAATATTTTGTGATCTAAGTAATTGATAAACAATGCTTTGTGTTGTGTTTTGCTACATAAATAGCGCTCAAAATTATGTGATGCAGCCTTTGTAAAAACCTATTGCTATCTTTGATGCCGCTATGGCCACTGCTCCATTTATCTCGCTCATAAAAAAAGACCTGCTCATGGAGTGGCGTCAGAAACATACATTGTTTGGCGTAGTGTTGTATGTAGGGTCTACGGTGTTTGTTATCTACATGATGAGCGGTCAGCCGGAGTCGCGTATCTGGAATGCGCTGTTCTGGATCTCGCAGCTTTTTGTGGCGGTCAATTCGGTTGCCAAGAGTTTTTTGCAGGAGAGTCCGTACCGGTTCCGGTATTACTTTACTATTGTCAGGCCGGCCACCTTCTTGCTGGCAAAAATGGTGTACAGCGTTTTGCTCATGTTCCTGATGAGTCTGGTTAGTTTGGGCTTGTTTTATATTATGTTGGGTTGGCCGCTGGTGCAGGGCGGTTTGTTTTTGGTTATCACGCTTACGGGTAGTCTTAGTTTGTCGGCTGTATTTACCTTTTTATCTGCTATTGCCGCCCGCGCCCAGCAAAATTCTGCCCTCATGGCCATTTTAGGTTTTCCGCTCGTAACGCCCGCGCTTATGATACTGAGCAAGCTGGCGCTCTCTGCGCTTGAGCCCGTATATATGCCCGGCTGGTGGAGCCTTGCGCTGGTGTTGGTGGGGCTCGATGTGTTGGTTATAGTACTGGGCGTTATTTTGTTTCCATTTCTGTGGCAAGAGTAGTTTGCAGCGCTTGTATTCCGTCATTATATTGTAGAATGTCTGTTGTTTGGCTCGGTTATTGTGTATATTGTTTGTACCTGAACAATATATGCAGGTGGAATAATGCAATTTTGATTAATTTTACATCTATATGAATTCGACTGTTTTCAAGCCATTGTTGATAGCTTGTGTTGCGCTTACCAGTGTTTTTAGCGCCACAGCCCGTGCTGCCAAACCAAAAGTATATTTTAAGTTGCTCGAGGCATATACGCAGCGCACCGTAGAGGGCCGCGAGGGCGGCGTCGGCAATACCGACTACCATTTTGTAATTATCTGGCAGGGCGCCAGCTATCCGGAAACTTTTTTCTGGCGCGGCGAAAATGGCTTTATGCCCTGCAATGTGGAGAAAGTACGTAAAATAACCAAGCGTACCGCCGCCACGCCCAAGGGCGTATACTATACGCAGCTCTATGGCATGGGCGATCAACTAAAAAAGGGCGATACGCTGATGCTAACACCGCAAAAGGGCGGAAAATTCCCGATACCTGCCGAAATTCCACAGAAAGCAAAAAATACACTGTTTTACAAGACAGGAGGCAGCGCGTGGTTGCAATTTGCAGTAAAAGCTATAGCCAAAAAACAAGATATTATGGCGCCGTAACGGCGAGAAAAATATTAGTAGCATATTAAACCTATAAAATGAAGAGAGTAGTATTTGCGGCGCTGGCATTGGTGTGCGGGGTAGGGGCTCAGGCTCAGCAGTGGCTGCCAAACAGCGGAGTAGGTCCGGTTAAGTTTAAGGTGGCCGATGCGCTATACCCCAAAAGCACGGAAGCCGAACCCGAAGAGGAACTGAAAACGGGAAACAGAAAAGAAAAGAAAGAAGAAGGTAATCATTTGTACAACCGTTGGGCATGGTACTGGAAACAGCACCTGGACAAGGATGGCTACATGGTGCCGCCCTCTAAAACATTGCGCGAGTGGCTCGACTATCTGGAAAAAACGAAGAATAAAGGGAAAACTGCACGCACTACAATATTTCCGGCAAACTGGTTGTTTCAGGGGCCGTCTACCTCCGACGGCGGCTATGCGGGCATTGGCAGGCTAAATGTGGTTGCTTTCGATCCTGTAGATTCTAACACTATATATGTGGGGAGTCCGGCGGGTGGAACCTGGAAAACAGGAGATGGAGGATTGTCGTGGTCGGTGCTTTACGAAAACCTACCCACGCTTGGCGTTGCAGATATTAAAATAAATCCGCGCAACCGTAACACAGTTATAGTTGCAACCGGCGATGGCGATGCCGGCGACGCTTATAGTAGCGGCATTATTATTTCGCACGATGGCGGTATCAGTTGGTCTACTACAGGGCTAAGCTGGCTGCCTACCGATTATAATTCTGCGCGCAGCTTATTGATAAATCCCGTTGATACCAATTCACTGATGGTAGCTACCAACAATGGTATCTATAAGTCGTTCAATAGCGGCGTTTCGTGGACCAACGTATCGTCGGGCAACTACAAGCAAATATTGTACAAACCGGGCGACACCAGCATAGTTTATGGCAGCATGTATACCGATACCGCTGCGCAGATAATGCGGTCGGTAAATGGCGGTCGCACCTGGGCGCCGGTTACTTCTTTTAGAGAGGCGCAGCGTATAGCATTGGCAGTTTGTCCAGCAAGTCCATCAATAGTTAAAGCGCTGGCCTCTGAAAACGGTTCGGGGCTTAAAGGTATTTACGGCTCTACCGACAATGGCGCCACATTTACGCCAATATTCACCGACGACACCGATTGCACCAACAATTTGCTCTGCTGGGATCTGGGCTTGCCTACCACCTCGTGCGGCGGTCAGGGCTGGTACGATTTGTGTATCGCCATCAATCCTGCCAATGCCAATGAAGTAACAGTTGGCGGCGTTAATACGTATTTCTCCAACGATGGCGGCCTATCGTGGGTTATTGCTAACACCTGGTGGGGCGGACTGCCGGGCGTAGAAACGGTGCATGCCGATAAGCACTTTTTAGGATACCATCCGCTTACCGGAGCGCTGTTTGAAACCTGCGACGGCGGTGTGTATAAAAACTATGGGCCTGTTACCGAACCATGGATAGACCTCACCAACGGTATGGGTATCACAGAGTTTTACCGCAATGCCGTAGCCAACGGCGTACCATTTTGTATAGGCGGCGCACAAGACAATGGCACAAAAATGGTAGACGGCGGAACCAGTACCGATCTGACCGGCGGCGATGGTATGCAACCGCTCATCAATTATGGCGACCCAGCAAATATTTTCTACTGCTCTTATCAAAACGGCGCTATAGATATGACGCGCGACGGCGGTGGAAGCTATCACAGTATTACAGCCAGCCTGGGCGAGTCGGGCGGATGGGTAACACCCTATGCACTGCACCCTACAGATACGGCTACGCTGTTGTTGGGCTATAAAAATATGTATGTATCGCACGATAACGGCGATAGCTGGTCGCCCATGTCGCCGGTATTCGATTCGGATGCGTATATAGATATCATTGCTATTTCGCCCTCCAACCCCAATTATGTTTATACCGTTCACAACGACTACAGCATTTGGAAATCAGTTATCAACTACACAACTAATTTTGGCGTTACCTGGGATACAATACATATTCCATTTACCAATTTTATTTCTGATTTGGTGGTTAATCCTACCAACGAAAAGAAAATATGGGTAACTGTAAGCGGCTACAGCGCCACAGATAAAGTATACCAATACAATTTGGCTACAGATACCTGGATTAACGAGCGCGGCACATTGCCTAATCTGCCCGTCAACTGTATAGTTATAGATACCTTTTCCAAATCGCGCTACATAGGCACCGATGCTGCGGTATTTTACAGAGATACCACTATGACCGACTGGATGCTATACAATGCCAATCTGCCAGCGGTGCATGTTTCTGACCTAAACATCAACTACAATCTTGGCGAAATATGGGCTGCTACCTTTGGTCGCGGTATGTGGAAAAGCGTTAAGGCAGAACAGCCGCCGCCACTGGCTGTAACACAGTTTACGAGCGAAGCAATTGCGGTAGCGCCCAATCCATCTAATGGTGTATTTACTATTTCAGCAACCGGATCATTGCTAAAAGCAGAACCCGTGAGCATACGCATTGTAGCCGCCGACGGTAAAACGATGGTGCAACAAACAGGGGAGTTTGATTCGCATAACAGGTTAAAAATCAATGCGCAATCGTTGCCTTCAGGTTTTTATATCTGCGAGTTGTCTAATTCAAAAACTGTCGCTCGCACACGGTTGGTTATTTATTAAAATAGATATTGATAATATGCAAGCCGGGTAGTCATCTGCCCGGTTTGTTTTTTTTAGCTACTTACAGTTCAGGTACTTTTCTCCTTGGGTATTGGCGCCAGTTTATATCTCTGCCCATTGTGCCGCGCAGGCGTTTCAGTTTTGGTTCGCGTTCTATATTGACAAAGTCGGGTTGGTATGCCGGCGTAGGGTCGATTATTGGATGTAAATAATTGTACGCTCTCAGTGAGTCGATAACAAATGGCAGGCTAACAACCGGAGATAAAAATCGCTTATTGGCAAAGTATCGCAATGAAGCCGACTGGAATGGATCGGTAGCCACAGCTAAAGATTTAAAACCCTGTTCCTTTGCCAACAAATACGAGTAATACACATTTTCTGTACTATGACGCGCTTGCTTTTCTGCAATAATATGTTCCTTAGGCACGCCCAACTGTTGAGCGTACAGCCCCATAATTATGCTCTCGCAATAGCCGGAATAAACTGCGCCGCCCGAGAAAATTATGTTTTTAGCATAGCCGTTTTTATAAAGAATATACGACCATAGTACCCTGGCTTTCATTACAGAATCCCAACCGCCATTTTTGAACGGAATACCCGGAACAATAATAGCGTCAAACGGTTTGGAAGCCTTCGCATTATCTAACCGACGTATGGCTGCCTTTTGCGAGCCCATACAGCCCTGTAAAGCTACAATAATTGTTATAGCCAGCGATGCAATAACCACGCGATATATGTTGTTTGCCAAAGCTATTAGTTTGCTCAAATGTATTGCCCATCTTTATTTAGCATAAAATATGCTTATAGAAAACTGCTATTGAAAACGTTAGTTTTTGTATGTTTATAATGCTAAACAAAACCAAATTACTATGATAATTGATGTGTCGTCGCACAACGGAAAAATTGATTTTGCTAAGGCCATAGCCGCCGGCGTAGAAACAGCCATAATCAGGGCATCGCTGGGCTATGGCGATAAAGATGATATGCTGGAAATCAATGCTAAAGGGTTCAATGATGTAGGTGTTGCTGTAAGCTATTACCATTTTGCCTACCCAGACACTAAGCGCGGTGGAACGGTAGTGAGCGATGCCGTTGCCGAGGCAACATATTTTGTCAATACCATTTCTGCGCTGCCTCCTTATGTGAGGCTATGGGTAGATCTCGAGAACTGGGATGCCAAGGGTAAGGATAGTCCGCTTGCTCCGCCCGATTACCAGCTGTGGTTGACTACATTTTTAGGCAAAATAAAGGAACTGACGGGCAAAGACGCAGGCATATATACCTATAAAAGCTATTTCGACACTCATTTGCCGGCAAACCATCCCTTTGCCGATTTCAAATTGTGGATAGCCAATTATTCAGCAAAAGTGAAGCCGCCAATTCCTAAAGGCTTCAAAAAATACTATCTCTGGCAATATTCCGATGCCGGTTCCGTATCTGGCATTGTAGGGAAAGTCGATTTAAATAAGCTGAATGCGTTGTAGCGACTATTGTATTCTCAAAAAATGATTGCGTTTTTATTGGTTTACGATTTGTTTGTCCAATGTTGTATAGAAATATAGCGCTGGCTGCAATATTTATTTTATGCTTTCGTTAGTGTAGCATCCGCAAACAATTACACCAATAACTTTAATGCAATAAAATGACAGACACTACTAAAAAGTTGCCTGATAGCCTGTACTATGTCGGCTTGGCAATGGTTGCCATCAGTGCAATGATTCTATCGGCGCCTCTTGTTTTAAAGATGGATATGCATAATTTGTTCGGATTTTTTCTGGTCAATTATGTACTTACCGTAGCCTACCTGATCATTATCTGGTATAAAAAGAGCTGGCATTGTATCTTTCCCTTGCTGGTGTTGATGCTTATAAGCGCCTATTCGCTCAACAGAGATATACCCATTTTCGAGAGTACTACCAATTGGTTGGTAGTAGTGTTGGCTGTGTCGGCAATCAATTACCTGTTGCTGCCTTTTGCAGACAGACTAAATGGCGCCGCCCGGAAAATTATGGGTGTAGTGTTGGGTGTCTCGTTTATGTTGTTTTTATATTTAACTATATATCTGTTACCGGTTTATCCATTTGGCATAATTGCCAGTTTTTTTATTGGGTTGTCGCTCCATTGTTTTGCGCCGCTATTGTTTGTTTTATATACTATCAGGTACGCCCGGCGTATTGCAAAGACCGACAGGTTGTTTTTAGGTAGTTTTAGTACCGGGGTTGCCTTGTCATTATTGGTTGTAAGCGTGTATACTATACAATGGAGTAGCGTAAACAAGCTGGCAACAAAACTGTACCGAAATACGCTGATTGCAGACAATACGGATCTGCCAGGATGGGTATCGCTGGCGCAAGGATTGCCCGATAACTGGATGACCGAAAAATATCTGAAGGGGAATCTGGTATACACTATGCCATCGGGCAAGGCATTCGACTTCGATTTTGGCTTACCTACTAAAAACTTTGAGGAAAAACGCCAGCATGATCCGCTAATAATGGTTGCGGGTTTGTTGAGCAAGCCGCCGGAAATATCTACAGAAGATAGAATAAAAGTGCTGGAAACCATGTATTTGTCGCGCCACCAAACTCAAGACAGATTGTGGAATGGAGCAAATCTATATACCCGAAACATTATGACGAATATCCGGATTTGGCCGGAGCAAAGGCTTGCTTACACTGAAAAAACAATCTCAGTACAAAATATTGGCAAAACAGATAGCTGGTGGGACAAAGAAGAGGCAATTTACACATTTCATCTGCCCGAAGGCAGCGTAGTTACCTCATTATCGCTATGGATAAACGGTAAAGAACAGAAGGGCGTATTGACGGGCAAGGCGCGCGCCGATAGCGCTTACAAACAAATTGTGGGTATTGAGCAGCACGACCCATCGCTGGTACACTGGCAGGAAGGAAATACTGTATCGGTTAGGGTATTCCCGGTTTTGCCAAACCAAACCAGGGTATTCAAAATAGGGGTAACAACGCCGCTCTCCAAAACAAACGATAAACTTACCTACGATAATATTTGGTTTGAAGGCGCAAGTTTCGCAGATGCCGACGAAACAAAACAAATCGACTGGGTTACAGAACCTAAAGGAATGGTAATGCCATCGGGCTATGTAAAAAATGGCGACCACAGGTATAAGTACGAAGGCCGATATAACCCCGATTGGAAGATTGAGTTTACCGATCCGGGTATCAAACAAGCTATTTTCTCCTTTGGCGGAAGCGCATATGTAGTTGGCGACTATATACGCAAACGACAGCCGGTTTCGCTTACTGATATTTATCTGGATATAAACAACGCATGGACCGAAGATGAACTTAATGCTATTCTAAAGATGGTTAGCGGTAGTAGGGTACATGTGTTTAACGAAACAATGATCACCATAAATGACGCGCAAAGCAAGGATAATCAGGCATTAATGCATGCATTGCTCAATCAACGTTTTAGTTTGTTTCCATTTTTTAGTTTGCCAGATCCGAGCCATTCTTTAGTAATAACAAAGTGCAGTAGAGTATCGCCAAGCGTGAGCGATATGAAAGGAAGTGATTTTGCACAGAAATTAGGTAGCTATTTGGCGTCAAATCCTCCTGCTAATTTGTTCAATCTTGGGGCTGAACTCAATCCCTATTTAAAAACACTGTTGGAACATAGGGCTATAAATTATGAACAAGGAGACGCCGCGCTGCTGAAAGAGCTGGTGCAGAGTAAAACATTTGCTGCAAACATAGAAAATGATAGTCTGGTAGTAATAAATAATGCAGGCATACAATTACGAAGAACTTCTGAACCCAAACTAAGCGCCAATGGACCGGATCACCTGATGCGATTGTTTGCATACAATCATTTGATGTCGAAGATGAAAAAAGGACTCTTTGCTAACACAGATGTAGATACGAGTTTATTAAACGAGGCAGAGCAGGCATACATTGTTACGCCGGTGAGTAGCCTGATTGTATTAGAAACACAGAAAGACTATGATCGGTTTGGAATTAAAAAAGGTATCAACGTGCTGGACAATGCAAGTCTGAAATCGCAGGGCGCAGTGCCAGAGCCACATGAATGGGCGCTGATAATAGTGTGCTGCGTAGGTTTATATTGGGTTTATTATCGTACCCGAAAACAAAACGCCAGTACAGAAGCATGATGGTATTACCGAGCAAAATGCTGGCGCCTGTGCGTAATAAGCAAATAGCTACTGCGCTTCTAGCGGGCTATAGCTTGCTTATATGCATTTTATTGCCACGATACATACCCTGGAGCTCAGTCAATTTTATTCTTGGACTGATAGGCTTACCGCTTACGGTTACTTTCGGTAATGTTGGGCCGGTTTCGAACAGGTTTGTTGGATGGGCTTTGCTATTGGTAGTTGCAACAGTATTTATTGCCGAACAAGCCGTTGTGTTTATAGCTTGTGTGAGTATTATGTTTGTAATATGGGAGGCGGTGTGGGGTAGGGTTCCGTTTATCACCCTGCTTACCGTGGCGCTTATGTCGCCAACAGCACAGTTTTTGGTGGGCGTATTTAGCTTTCCTATCAGGTTGCAGCTCACTAAACTGGCGGGATATGCGCTTGGCTTTATAGGACAGACAATAGCTACACATGGCAATGTAATAACCTGCAACGGTATAGATTTTTCTGTAGACCCCGCCTGCGTTGGTTTGAAGATGTTGTTGACCTCATTGTTGTTTGGCATATTCCTAATAGCGCTGCTACAACACAGGCATGGTAAATACTTGGGTGTAGGGTGGGTATTGTGTACCTTAACCGCTGTTACATTGCTCAATGTGTTTGCCAATCTTATACGTATTATAGCGTTGGTTCAATTTGGTATATTGCCCGAAAATCCGCTACACGAGCTTATTGGCATAATTTGCTTGATAGTGTATATATTGCTTCCATCGGCATTGATTATCAATTTATTAGTGCGCAAAGTAGGAGTGTGTTCAACGCCCGAGATAATAACATCTGCAAATCCAAATCGCGTAAACAAACTACCGCTTATACTATCTGTTGTAGCTATACCCGTTATCGTTTTTTCTGCAACAAATGCAAAGAATAAGCAGCTAATGGTTAATACAAATGAAGTACCCTACATAGCCGGTTATACCGGTTCGTGGTTCGAGACAGATATACTAAAATACAAAAATGAGGCTTCGTTGGTATATATTAAAAAGCTGAAAGGAGGTTTATATGGCGAGCATAATCCGGTTATGTGTTGGTTGGGGACTGGCTACCAATTTGGTAGCGTTGAGGAGAAAACTGTATTCGGACGGCAATTGTATTATGCGATACTGACAAGGGATAGCAAAAAGCTATATACTGCATGGTGGTACGACGATGGAAACAGCGCTACAATAAGTCAACTGGAGTGGCGATGGCAGTCGCTTGTTAATGGCGCCCATTATGCGGTGATCAATGTAACTGCTGAAAGTGACTTATCGCTGCAGCGAGAACTTGAAGTTATTATCGGTAGAAAACTATTTTATCCGGCTTTAAAATAATGCAATGTTTATTAATATCAGTTGCGGTGAGGTATTAATGCTGAATAATGACCAACAAGCCTTATTTTGCAGACTATGGCAGAAATAGCATCTAAAAAAGGTAATCGGCTTACTTGGTTCATATTAATTGCTATGGTGGCAGGAATAGCAGCCGGATATATTCTGAATACAAATTACTCGGGTAGCGCACCAGAAACACTCAATAAAATATTGCAGCCATTTTCTTTGCTTGCCGATATTTTCTTACGTCTAATAAAGATGATAGTAGCTCCGTTGGTCTTTAGCACCTTAGTGGTAGGAGTGGCCAAGCAGGGTAGTGTGCAGACGGTAGGGCGTATTGGCGGTAAGACATTGCTTTGGTTTTTATGCGGCACGCTGGTGAGCCTGACGTTAGGCATGGCTTTGATCAACTTTTTTCAGCCAGGCGCTGTTATGGGCTTGCCCCTACCCGAAGCTGTAGCTGCAAATGCGCCCCAGGCATCGCTGACGCTAAAGGATTTTATCAGTCATATTTTCCCAACAAGTATTTTTGAGGCGATGGCCAAAAACGAAATATTGCAGGTTGTCATATTTTCACTGTTTTTTGGCGTTGCCACAGCCGCAATTGGCGAAAAAGGCGATGTGGTAGTACGTGCATTAGATGCTATGGCGCACGTAATACTCAAAATGACTGGCTTTATTATGAATTTTGCGCCCTACGCTGTTTTTGGCGCTATGACAAACGTGATAGGAAAGCAGGGACTTGGAATACTTAAAATCTATTCCAGATTTATTAGCGAGTTCTATTTTGGATTATTAATCCTGTTACTTGTTCTTTTGGTAGTGGCGTTTCTTTTCATAGGCAATAGGGTGGCAGTCTTGTTGCGCCATATCAAAGAGCCAGTGCTTATTTCATTTTCAACATCCAGTAGCGAGGCTGCCTTCCCTAAATTATTGTTGGAGTTAGAGCGTTTTGGTTGCGATAATAAGATTGTGAGTTTTGTGCTCCCGCTTGGCTATTCGTTCAATCTCGACGGCTCGATGATGTATATGTCGTTTGCCAGTATTTTTATTGCGCAGTGTTATGGTATTCATTTAGATAGCGGTACACAGCTGAGTATGTTGCTCACACTCATGATAACCAGCAAGGGTATAGCGGGTGTGCCGCGGGCGTCGCTTGTGGTAATAGCGGGTACATTAGCAACATTCAAAATTCCAGAGGCGGGCTTAGCTCTTTTGTTAGGTATAGATCCTTTGCTGGATATGGGCAGGTCGGCTATGAATACCGTAGGCAATAGTATAGCTACCGCAGTAGTTTGTAAGTGGGAAGGCGCATTGAAGCACACCAAATGACGACAAACAGTAAGTGCAGCAATATTATTGGGTAATTTTGCAGTCGAATTAAAATTTATATGGCTGGCTATCTAAAAAAAGCGACAATATTAAGTGTCGGAATTGCATTGCCTAATTTTTGTTGTGCAATTACGGCAAGCGGTGGAAAAAACATTCACTTATTGTCAGAAGCCATAACTGTGCTTAATTTAACCCTATTGGTAACGTCATTAGTGTCAATTAAACAGTTTTTCTTTCCCGGTGAGCAAAACCGAACAGTATTTCAGGTGTTCAATCTCATTTTTGCAGTTGTTTTTTATGTGGCCAGCCTGAGTTTTTTAATAAATTACAAGGAGTATTACCTCGGTTTTGAAACGCTTAGCTCTATAGATTGTATTAAGAAGATTTTTCTGGAACGTGATATAGCCACATCAAAGCACTGGATTATAGTGTTTGCAGCAATTGTCAATGTATTGTACATAATCAAAAACGGCAGGGATGCTGGTTTTGAAGGCTGATGTATGATTAGTCTTTTGTACTCCTGCAATTATAAACGCGAAAGTGTATGCTAATGCCGAAGGCTAATATGCTATTTTTTAATAGCATTACCTGTTGATTTTACTACCAATACAGCCAGCATACCAAAACTAATAATCCATACCAGCCAAACTGGCCAGCCGGGTACCGAAGTCAACACCAATCCTTGCGACAATGCGGCTTTTGCTGCAACTGATTGAACTACTGCGGTTATTACCATTGCCAATCCCAATGTTCCCGCAACAAGCGGTAAAAATTTGGAAGCCATATATTTTGCTACGTATT
>CAZLPE010000085.1:0-2293 GCA_964561325.1 uncultured Flavipsychrobacter sp. | reverse complement strand
AATGTTCCCGCAACAAGCGGTAAAAATTTGGAAGCCATATATTTTGCTACGTATTTTGGACTGTAGCCTATCTGCAGCAAAAGCGTAAGCGATTCGCGTGCTTTTGCAATAGTCAGTTCAATAAACAGAACAAATACCAGCGAGCCAATACCCATTAGCAACAATGCTAACATTCCGGTTGCACTTGCCACCACTTCCACAATACCCCTTATTTTACTCCACCGTAGGTTTTGGGCATTAGTGTTATAGTCGTGTTTTTTCAGATAGTCGGCAAATTTGGTGTTAGACGGGTCTTTGGTTTTTAGTATTATTTGCGAAACGCCATAGTTGGCGCCGGGTTTGCCAAATTTGTTGTTGCCATAATCTATGAACGACTTTGGCGCCAACACAGAGCCTATTCTATCAGAAAACCCAACTACGTGCGCCTTGTAGGTTTCCGCTTTTTCGTCTCTGCCCACCTTCAGATTGAGCGCTATCGACTTTACTGAAGTCTCTGATAATTTAGGTAGGTTTTGACTTGGTGCGAAAACATAATTATATATATCGAGAAATTGGGATGATATAATAATGGGTAGGTCGCGGCTGCCGGGTTCCCAGTTCCAGCCTTCGGGTATTTTATCAATAAACTTGTCGGGCACGCACTCCAGCGGCAGGTCGGTGGCAAACGCAAGTCGGCCGCCCATCATAGCATATACCGGAAAATGGTTTGATGATATTTCGCCAATATCTTGCACTTCAGGAGCCATTTTTAGCGAATCTATCTCCGTATTGGTGAATATGGTGGCGTTTTTTACGCCCATATTTTGTTCGGTTACGCGTTTGCCTATAATCATAAAGGTGCTACCCAGCGTATCCTGTTGGTTTTTGCCGTAGAGCAATTCCCGAAAATTCCACCAAATCATTACAGCCAGTAGCAATAATGTAGCTCCAACAAACAAAGCGCTCATAGCTGCCCACAAGCGCGACGACCGGCCGCCGCTCAACAATAGCTTTTTAAGCATTCCTTTCTGTATCTGATCGCTCACAGTATTACGGTTTGTGTGTATGGAAAAAAGCTGTTTTCGTCAAGGTCGGCCAATATCATACCGGCATTTTGTTGCGCTACCACTTCGGCTATCAATGCTATCGCTTTGTTTGTATTGGCATGATCTAAGTGGCTGAACGGTTCATCCATTAGCAACCAGTCGAAAGGCTGTAGTAGCGATCGTATTATGGCTACCCGTTGTTGTTCGCCATAAGACAAGGTTGATGCCAGACTGTTTCGTTTATCTTTTAGCCCCAGCCTTTCCAGCCATATTGTGGTTTGCTCCTCTGTTACCGTATTTGTTTGCCTGCGCTTTATTTCCAGATTTTCCCAGGCGGTAAGCTCGGGGAATAAACGCATATCCTGAAAAATAATACTAATGTTTTTGGTGCGCAACGCCGATAGCGCTTCCATATCCACGTACTTCAAGTTGGTTTTGTCCCACATTACCGTGCCTTCGTAGTCTTTGCGCAAGCCGTATAGTACATGTATTAATGTAGTTTTGCCCGTGCCCGATGGCGCCTGAACAAATATGTACTGACCTTGATTAAAGCTTCTCGTGTTGTTCCATATTCCGCTTTGGCGGCTCTTTACTTTGTCAAGCAACGGGATTGGTATTACTCCCTGCAAGGATAAATCCATAATCAGAAATTTGAAAATCAGCGTTTTCTAATGGTGTGGGGTACAATAATAGCGCCGAAAGGCCAGATGGCAGCGTATTAGTATTTATTTATGATTTAGGTACATTATGACAGAAAAGCAAAGAATCATACACCAGGCAGAAATTTTTGTCATAGTCATTGAATGTTCAAAGTCGGCTTTGTTGTTGTCTTTGTACGCGGCCGCAAACCACCTTAAAAAAAAGATTATTACAGGCGCGAGACAAAGGGTGAAAATCAGGAACTGAGTTATGGTATAATAGTTTGTCAGATAATGCATGAGTATGCCAGCGGCTATAGTAAAAGATACTGCCGTGAACATAAAAGTGCCTGCAATGCCTAAGCGGTAGCTGAGCGTAAAATCACCCCGCTCGCTGTCTTCTTTGTGTTGGTATATTTGTGTAAGTGGGTAAGAACCGCCTATGATCACAGAGGCAAACAGCATACACTCCATGTTCTTTTGAGTAAACCAGGCTATAGTAGGTTGATCTACCGCAGCCATATGCGCCATTAGAAAAGTATAGCCTCCTTGAAAAATTGTTACAGCGCCCCAACTTGCCAGCGCGTTCTTCTTTAAGCGTATACCGGTCCAGCTATAGGCCTTCGAGAA
>CAZLPE010000084.1:5873-16314 GCA_964561325.1 uncultured Flavipsychrobacter sp. | reverse complement strand
GTTTGCTGCACAGAGGCCGGATATTCATTTGCACGTCCTCCGTAACATTTTGCCCACGATATACTGCCTGTGGCTGTTAGTTTTACAATCCATTCATCGCCGCTACCATGGTTTGCAGCCACATCACCATTATTATCAGACCCTGTATTCCCGGCAACAATATACCCGCCATCGTATGTAAGCCCAACGGCATAAGCGTTTTCTCCTCCATTGCCACCAAGGCACTTTTGCCATTGTATCGCACCGATGGGTGATAACTTTAAAACCCACATATCGTTATAGCCATGGTTGCTTGCTACATCGCCATCGGTGGAGTAAGTGGAACCCACAACTATATATCCGCTATCGGGGGTTTGCCTAATATCGTTCAAAAAGTCAGCATCGCTGCCGCCAAAGCATTTTTGCCATTCTATGGCTCCTGTCGCAGTTATCTTAACCACCCACCCATCAGCGCCGCCATGTCCGCCGCTTACATCGCCGTCATTAGAACCTGTGTACCCTGTAATTATGTACCCACCATCATAAGTCGTCCTAATGGCATTACACTGGTCTTCTATGGTGCCGCCATAGCATCGTTGCCATTGTATTTGTGCTTGTGTTTGTAGTATGCCGCAGGTGAGGAATAGGAGAGTGAGGATAGTTTTCATAGTTGCATATTTTTGCAAGTAAAGTTAGGTTATTTTTGTTTTCATTGGTGTGAAAATTGAGATACACATATGTTTTGTAGTCACCGTCATCAATGCCATATGTGTACTCATAAATGTGTGCCAAATTTTAGTCGTTTTTGTATTAGCGAGCTATACTATATAGTTCTATCGGGCACCATACTGCATGTATCAACATCAACTATGTCGGCATATCATTTTTGTAGGTTTATAAAAGTTGTTTTCCATCTTTTTCCCATAACTTCACGGCTCCATTTAATTATCAAGCTATTGTAAATGCTTAAGAAAATTGTATTAATTGCATCTGCCGCAATTATGTCGGCGGGCGCTACTCTTGCTCAGCAACCTTGTTCTACAGACGAACATTACCACGAACTGATCAAAAAATATCCTGAGTTAAAAGTTTACGAAGAGCAATTTAATGCTCAGATCAATGACAAATATGCGCGGAAAACGGCTGGCTTGTCAGATACCACTATCTACGACATTCCTCTGGTTGTGCATGTGGTGCACGATTACGGACCGGAGTTTGTGTCGGACGACGCTATTTACGAAGCAGTATCTTATTGGGCTACTGTGTATATGAAGGAGAATGCAGATACCGTAGATGTTATCAATCCCTTCAAAAAGTACATTGGCAATCCGCACATGCGTTTGCATCTGGCTACTAAAGACCCCAACGGTAAAGCTACAAAGGGCGTTGTTCGTCATATGTCTTACCTCACCGGCAAGGCCGACGATCAGGCTAAATACGAATCATGGCCCAACAATCAGTATATCAATGTATGGTTGATAAAGGCCTTTGCTTCGCCGGGAGCGGCAGCATATGCTTACTATCCATCTACAGCGGCAGGTATGCCTTTTTACGATGGCGTAATATCGCTATACAGTTATCTTAACGTACAAAAAACTATACCGCACGAATTGGGGCATGTACTCAATTTGGCGCATGTATGGGGAAGCACCAATAATGCAGCCGTTGCTTGCGGCGACGACGGTGTAGACGATACCCCGCCAACAATGGGTCATTCGGGTACCGGTTGTTCATCGGCAGCATTGTTCGATGTAACCTGCGCAGCCGGGTACGAACGCACTTACCGTTCTGTGCTCACCGGTTTAATGGATTCTGTAGTTAATTATCCCGATACGGTTAATTCTCAGAATATTATGGATTATACCTATTGCGAGAAAATGTTTACAAAAGGTCAGGTAGTGCGGATGCAGACAGCCCTCACCAGCGCGGTGGCCGGGCGTAGCAACCTGATAACACCCGCCAACCTTGCCGCTACAGGCGCATTAGCGCCATGGAAAGATATACCTCCGGTGGCTGAATTTATTGTGAACAAGGCTACTGGCGCGGGCGTTACTACAGATGCACGCAACTACTTTATGACGTTTAACAACATAGGTAGTTTTGTATTCAAGAACTTTAGCTGGAATGATACAATAAGCAGTGTGTTGTGGAAATTCTCGAACGGCGCTACCAATCCTACGTCTACAAGCGCCACAATAGTTAGCAATCAGTTTACTCAACCCGGTTGGGTTACTGCCACGCTAATAGCCAACTCAAATGCAGGTAGCGACACACTGGTGGACACACATGCAGTATATGCCGCAGACACTACTGCTATAAAGTCAGACACATTTTATCAGGCTTTTTCTAGCCCGGCGGCTGTAGAAAACTGGCCTATGTTCAACTATTACAAAAACCAGTTCAAATGGGAGTTTTATAACGGAGCCGGACTGAATGACAATACGTGCATTCGTTATCGTTCGTACGATACTTCATCCAGAATTTTCGGTCTTGCCACCGGCGATTACGATGATATCTACACGCCTGCTTTCGATCTTCGTAATATGAACGACGGCATTTACCTTAACTTCTTTACATCTTGCGCAGCAACAAGTCGCGGCGTATCGCGTTGGGATGATCAGACTGGCGACTCTATGCAAGTAGATGTAAGCACAAGCGGCGGTGTAAGGTGGACAAAACTGGCTGCATTTAAAACATCGGATCTGGTGAATAACGGCACCATCAATACAGAGTTTAAGCCAACCGCAGCCGGCCAATGGAAGCCGCGCGCTGTGAGCATACCGGCAGCCTACCGCACGGGTAATACTTTCTTCAGAATTCGTTATTATCCGGGCAACAAGGGCAATAACCTGTATCTCGATAATATGTACATCCATCCGTTCCCGGCCGGCGTTAAGGAAGCTATGGCTGCCAATGCAGGGTCGTTCAACATTTTCCCAAATCCAACGACAAATGGTTGTACACTCGTGTTTAACACCGGTACAACTGGCGAGGTGAATTATTGTGTAAAAGATCTTACCGGTAAGGTTATCTATCAGCAGTCTAAAACCTATGGCGCCAACAGCGTGCAGCAAGAAAGCTTGGGTAAGGAAGCGACACCGAGCGCAGGTATGTATTTTGTAACTGTTACGGTAGATGGTGTAAACACTACGCAGAAACTGGTAGTGTATTAATCATAGTCTGTTTTTATTGATTGGGGTGTTTTTAGCTGGAGCTTGAAACACCCCGATTTTTTTGATAACCAATTAGTAACGGTTAAGTATATTAGCTAAAAAATAGGGTATGAGTACAAGTTGCTTTAAGTATGCGTTTGTTGCATTGTGTGCGGTTTTAACAGGTCGGGGCGGGGTAGCAGGCGCGCAGGGTATAGCCACAGGCGTATATGGCAGGATAACGCTTGCCTACGATACTGCAAAGCAAAATATAAGCGGCTATATAGATATTGCACCTAAAGGCGATGACGAATACAAGCCATGCAATCTGCTTTTTGTGGGTAAATATAAAGGCGGCTCTCAGACAGAGGTGCAATTTTATCATAATTTTACAGACACCATTTCGTTGGGTTCCGCTGTTCTATCTATGAATGATGATGAAACAATAGAGCTAAAATGCAGCAGAAAACCTGAACCGTGCAATAAGCCTGTGGGTATTAATCTGGATACTATGTATCAACGCACCATCAAAGGCGATTTTTCTGTAATAGCGGTGGTAAGAAAAGATAAACAATTCTTGTACGAACAACCAGACTTTGAAGCTAAATTAAAATCGTATGTAGAGAAGGGCGACCCTGTAGCTGTGCTAAAAAACAAACACAACTGGATATTGATCAAAACACTCCGCAACCAGAATAACTACAAATGGATACCTAAAAACTGCTTGTACTAAATACGATTAGTAGGGTTGGTAGAAACCTTCATACTTAATATTCATCTGGCGACGAATTTCTTTTTCTCTACGCATGTACCGCTGAAACTGTTCGGCATTCATGATGGCCTTCATTTCAGCGTCTTTTTTGCGTAAAAAATGGGTCTTTGTTTTGTTTTTGTACTGACCTGACTTTTCAGATTCTTTATCAATTTTCTGTTGATATTTCAAATCGATGGCGGAGCATTTTGCAAGCGCTTCGCCCTTCATCTGAAGGCTATCTCTGTACCAGTTGGCGTTACGTTCTGCACGCACCTCAGCCGACCATACAGGCTGTGCATGGGCGCCTATGGTACACAGTATAGATGCAGCGATAAAGAAAAGGCGAACAGACATAGAGTTGTGATTTATGGCGCTAAAGTAGCATAATTAATGAAATGAGTACATAACAAATGCACACAATCTGTTAGCTTTGTAGCGCTGCGTAATCCTGAATTTTGATCTATAACATTGTGTTAAAAACCGAAGTTGGTTTTGGAATATACAATCAATAAGATTATTTTTCGTAACTTCGCACACTTTTCTAAAACAATCTCTGCTCATTTATGAAGTTGTCGCAATTCAAGTTCGACTTACCATTAAATCTCATAGCGCAACATCCCGCCAAAAAACGTGAAGATAGCCGACTAATGGTCATTCACCGTGATACAGGAAAAATAGAACACAAGGTATTTAAGGATATTCTTGGTTTTTTTCACGATAAGGACGTGATGATTGTTAATAATACTAAGGTTTTTCCTGCGCGTTTGTATGGACGTAAAGAAAAAACCGGCGCAAAAATTGAAGTTTTTTTGTTGCGCGAACTCAATAAGCCCAATCACCTTTGGGATGTTATTGTAGATCCTGCAAGGAAAATTCGCGTTGGCAACAAGTTGTATTTTGGCGACAACGACGAACTGGTAGCTGAAGTAATAGATAATACTACTTCACGCGGTCGTACGATACGCTTTTTGTTTGATGGTACTGAACAAGAATTCAGAAACATTCTGGATATACTTGGTGAAACACCATTACCCAAGTACATAAAACGCAAGCCCGAGGAAGAAGATAAAGAACGCTACCAAACAGTATATGCAAAATATGAGGGCGCTGTAGCGGCGCCTACTGCAGGTATGCACTTCAGCCGAGAGTTGATCAAGCGCCTGGAAATAGTGGGCGTTAAGTTTGCAGAGGTAACATTGCATACTGGCTTGGGTACTTTCCGCCCGATAGAGGTAGAAGATTTGTCTAAACACAAAATGGATGCGGAGTATTTCAAAGTAGACGACTATGCATCAAATATTGTTAATAGGGCAAAAATGGAAAAACGTCATATCTGCTCTATTGGCACAACTACTATGCGCGCATTAGAGAGCTCTGTGACTGCACAGGGTTTATTGAAGCCTGAAGAAGGATGGACTAATGTGTTTATTCACCCTCCTTACCAGTTTTCTATTGCCGATTCATTGATTACTAATTTTCATTTGCCCAAAACAAGCCTTATGATAATGGCTTGTGCTTTTGCTGGGTACGACCTGATGATGACGGCATATGAAACAGCTATTAAAGAAAAATATCGTTTCTTCAGCTATGGCGATGCCATGCTCGTATTGTAATCGACTTTTTGGATACTTTTTTTCAACGACCTGTCTGATAGATGGGTCGTTTTTTTGTGCAGAAACATCTGTTGCACATTACCAATTGCGCTGATCCAGGTTATTGAGATGTTATTTGCAAAGGCGGCTGTGATTGTAGTATGATGTAAGCGCATGCCAAAAACTAAAACGATTATATTTGCTATGCCTTATGAACAACATAGAACAGATAAGAAAATGGTGCAACGGCATATGGCTTGCAAAAGCAAACGATAGTGCCAGTATAGAAGAACTGGCTATAGACAGTCGCAATATCGAGCATCCGGCTAATGCCCTGTTTATATCGCTGAAAACAAATTTAAGAGACGGCCATACATACATTCCCGATGCGTGGCTCAAGGGTGTTCGTAATTTTTTGGTGTCGCACAATATGGACACCACTGCGCTGGCTGGCGCCAATATCATACAGGTTAAAGATACGCTCGATGCATTGCAGCTAATATCCGCTGGGCATAGAAAGCAGTTCGATATTCCGGTAATAGGCATTACGGGGAGCAACGGAAAAACTGTAGTAAAGGAATGGTTATATCAATTACTCAATTTCAAATTTAATATTGCGCGTAGCCCCAAAAGTTACAATTCGCAGATAGGTGTGCCCTTATCTGTATGGCCGTTAAATGAACGGCAACAATTGGGCATTTTTGAGGCAGGTATTTCCCGACCGGGTGAAATGGAGCGGCTGGAGCGCACGCTACGCCCTACTATTGGTTTATTTACCAATATAGGCGAAGCGCACAGCGAGGGCTTCATGAATACAAGACAAAAGATAAACGAAAAGCTGTTGTTGTTTCGGCATGTGAAACAGCTTGTATACTGTACTGATCATGCCGAACTGAATCAGTGCATTATCCAGTACGTAAATCAGGTACGTACTCGATCAGATAATCCCCTGCAATTATTTACCTGGTCGCAAAAGCAACCTGCCGACCTACGAATACAACAGATTGTTAGGCAAATTGCAAAAACAAGTATTACTGCAATATATAAGGCGCAGGAAATACAGATTACAATACCCTTTACCGACGATGCATCTATAGAAAATGCCATTCATTGCTGGTGTGTTATGTTGCTTTTAGACATAGAGCCAGAGAAAATACAGGCCCGTATGCATTTGCTGCAGCCGGTATCTATGCGAATGGAATTGCGCCACGGCATAAACGACTGCACAATTATTAATGATACCTACAACTCCGATCTGACCTCGCTACAGCTTGCGCTAAATTACCTCGATCAGCAAAAGCAACACAGTATGCATACGGTTATCATGTCTGATATTCAGCAACCTGGTAAGCGCGATCTGGATTTGTATGACGAGGTTGCAGCGCTCATCAACCGCCGGACAATTCAGCGATTTATAGGTATAGGGCCTGCGCTGTATAAGAACAAAGCATCGTTCAGAAAATACAAGAAATGCAGAAGCATCTTTTTTAAATCGACTGAGCATTTTCTGAAGCATTTTCATTTGTTGACATTTGATAAAGAAGCTATACTGCTAAAGGGCGCAAGAATATTTGCGTTCGAGAAAATAGGCGTTTTGCTGGAGCAACAAGTGCATCAGACGGTAATGGCGATAAGTCTGTCGGCAATTACGCATAACTTAAATGTATTCAGGTCTACGTTGGCGCCGGGCGTAAAAACAATGGCAATGGTCAAGGCATTTGCCTATGGCAGCGGCAGCTATGAAGTAGCCAATGTTTTGCAATATGCCGGTGTTGACTACCTAACGGTAGCCTATACAGACGAGGGTATTACATTGAGGAAGGCAGGTATTAAGATGCCGATTATGGTGATGAGTCCGGATGCAACATCATTCGACCGAATGATTGCCTGGAAGCTGGAGCCGGAACTGTATAATTTTCGTTCTTTTGATGCTTTTGCTACTATTGCTCAGGCGCTTGAGGTGGAGCGTTATCCGGTGCATATAAAGCTCGATACAGGTATGCACAGGCTGGGTTTTGAAATGGCTGATATAGGAATGCTCATCAACAGACTGAAAAATGCGCCTAATATCTATGTGGCCAGCATATTCAGTCATCTTGCCGCTGCCGATGATCCGCAACAGGATAGCTTTACAAAGCATCAGGCAAACCTGTTTACCACCATGAGCGCCGAACTGATGCGATCGCTCGACTACAGACCGTTCCGGCATATTTGCAACTCTGCTGGAATAGTAAGGCATACCGATCTCCATTTTGACATGGTGAGGCTGGGCGTTGGTTTGTATGGTATTGACACCGCTAATCTGTTGCAAAACAAACTTAAGCAAATCAGCGTATTAAAAACAACTATTGCACAGATCCACTCCATACCGGCGGGCGATAATATAGGTTATGGGCATCATACGCTTGCAGAAGAGCCAATGCGTATAGCTACCATTTGCATTGGGTATGCAGACGGATACCCCAGGGCATTGGGTCATGGCAGGTCGTATGTGCTGATACATGGTAAGGCCGCCGCCACAGTAGGCAGCATTTGTATGGATATGTGTATGGTAGATGTTACCTACATACCCAATGCAAAAGAAGGAGATGAGGCTATCATTTTTGGCGAGGAACTAACAGTGTCGCAATTAGCAAAATGGTCGGGAACAATATCGTACGAAATAATGACCAGCATATCGCAGCGGGTTAAAAGAGTTTACATTAACGAAGGATAAAGAAAAACCCCTAATTGTAGTAGTATACCGTGTCGTTATATTGCGTTTATTTGCACATTACTAAAATTTTCAAAAACCGCTTATGATTTACGTAGGTATATTAGAAGATAATCTCGAACTCAGAAACTCAATTTCTGACTATTTGACGGCCACCGGCAACTACAATATTGTTTTTTCTGAAAATTCTTATTTCGACATTAAAAGGAAGAAATTATCTGTAACGCCTCATTTTTTGTTGCTTGATGTGCACCTCGTAGATGTATCGGTGCTTGATGTAATTGATGATATTAAGCAAAGGTATCCCGGCGCGCAAATTATTGTGATGACCGGCGACAAAACAGATAGTTTGTTGCTACAGGCTATAGAGCGCGGAGCAAGTAGTTTCGTATACAAGCCAATAGTGATGAGCGAGCTAATAAAAATTATGGGGCAATTGCAGATAACAGGTAGCTTTCTGGAGCCTGAGATGCTGACTAAGTTAATGTGGCTGATCAATCAGAAAAACAAGAAAAATACCGTAGACTACAAAACAGAGCTTACTGATCGCGAAGGCGATGTGCTGGAGTTAGTAGAGCAAGGATATACCTATAAGGAAATTTCACAAAAGCTATCTATATCATATCATACCGTAAACTACCATTTAAAGAGTATTTATAACAAGTTCGACGTTAGTTCAAAACTTGAGTTGATCACCAAACGCAATAATAAAAACTAACTTGATGACAGATCAGAGAATTCCGGTTTTGGTAGTTGATGATGATGATATGAATAGAATGGTGTTGCGGATGCACATGGCGAAAGGGGATTTTCAAGTATATGAAGCCGACAATGGATTGGTAGCTTACGAGGCGCTTTGCGATAACCCTCATATAGTTCATGTGGTTTTAGACCTAAATATGCCGGTTATGGATGGTTTTACATTTATAGAAAATTGTAACGTCGAATTGCCTGATCGAGACCTGAAAATTCACATCACTTCAGCTTATTCGCAGAAAGATTTTTTGGTTTTTGTTGCGGACCGTAACATATGTACAAAAAGGGTTGTAAATTTTTATTCGAAACCCTACCCAATGAGTCAACTTTTAAGTGGATTACAGTAAAGTTGGCTGATTTTAGCGTAAATTGTTGGAACACAAACACAAGCTGTTTGTTCAAGGGGTAGTTATGTTGAAAATATCAACCTTATAATCTGTTTGCTCATTCGTTATGAACGGGCATGGTAGTGTAACTTTGTATAAATTTGTTATGGGTAGTGGTTTTTTATTCAGCGTTGAGCAGATAAATAGGTTGTTTCCTTTTTACATCCTTATTTCTCGAGATTTTACGATCAAATCTATTGGCGTGTCATTAAGTAAGATAATGAATGTATCGGTGGGCGCCAGTATTACCGATTTATTTGGCAATAGCATTCCAGATTATTTTCATTTGCCATTCGAGCAATTAAGCGGTCGCTATTATCAGCTTATCGCTCAGAATTCGACAACAAACACTAACCCCATATTGTTGCAGGGCGAACTTGAATATCTTGCTCAATCGGATGAATTATTGCTTTTGGGAACGCCGGGCGTACGTACAGCTCCATCAAACCCTACATCAGCAACCATCAATTCTAACAAATCAAAGTCGGACGATTTATTTTTGGAAGCGGCAATTGACGCTGAATCAAAAGCTACATTACCTGATGTAAGAATCTCGGACGAAAAAGAAGTGGTGATGGTGGAGACCCTGAAAGGCGTAGCTATTACAGATAAAAACGGTAAAATAGAGTGGGTAAGCAGGGATTTTGAAAGGACTACCGGTTATGAACTAAAAGACATAATAGGCCTGCGACCGCGCGATGTGGTATATGGCCAGAAATCAACCTACATACCATCGAGCTACGTAGATGAAATGGTGAAGTTGAAGAAAGTATTTTCGTTTGACAATATTGGCTACAACAAGTACAAACGATCGTTTTGGTTTAGAACCACTGTTCAGCCTATATTAGACGATCAGGGCGAGGTGAAGGGCAGATATTACTATTTTGAAGACGTTACCGAAATTAAAAACAATGAAAATGCGCTGAAAGATAGTCAGGAGTTATGGAAATTTGCTTTGGAAGGGGCCGGCGACGGAGTTTGGGCGTTTAATTTAACCAGCAATGAATTGCAGGTTTCGCATAAGTTTATGGAGTTGCTCGGCTATGACAGGTCAGATAAATTTGGCGCGGAAGACTTAAAGTCTTCTATGGATGAAGGCGATTTCGGTA
>CAZLPE010000084.1:0-5773 GCA_964561325.1 uncultured Flavipsychrobacter sp. | reverse complement strand
GGACATTGAAAAGGGATTTTATTCCGGTGGTGGTAGACGAGGAAGAATCAGGGTATTTATGGATATACCAGGATATTACCAAGCAGCTCGAAATAGAAAATAAAGTTATTGAGCAGCGAGAGTACTTTCACCGGATCTTGAATGAGTTGCCGGCCGATATTATGATAATTGCAGTAGATCAAAAGTTTGAGTTCATCAATAAATCGGCGGTAGTAAATGATGAGATGCGGGAATGGCTGATAGGTAAAGATATGTACGATTATTGCCGTCGTAAGAATATCTCGATGGACCGTGCAATATCGAGGGATAAACTATTTAAGGAGGCTTTAGCTACAAATAAATCTGTTAGCAGTATCGATCACCATATCAAGCCGGATGGCTCATCGAAGTATATGCTTCGATTCCTTTACCCATTCCTCGACAAAAATGGCAAAACCGAATTTGTAGTCGGTTTTGGAATTGATATTACTGAGCAGGTGAACAATGAAAATGAAATAAAAGCACAGAAGGAGTATTATCACGAAATATTGAATGAGATTCCAGCAGATATTGTCATTTTTTCATTGGATCATAAATATAGGTTTATAAACAGGAACGCAGTTCGCAACCCCGAAATAAGGGAATGGCTGATAGGGCGCACAGATTATGACTACTGCGACCTGAAAGGACAGAGTTATGAGATGGCTAATGCCAGAGCGGAAATGTTTAAAGAGGCAGTACGACAAAAACAGCCAGTTTCACTTGTAGACGAAGTAAAACAGCCAGATGGTAGCTCAATAGCGATATTGCGCATTATGTACCCGAACGTAGACAGCGAAGGAACAGTGAAATCTGTAATTGGTTACGGCATTGATATTACTGAGCAGATACTAAACAAACGAATTGCCGAGCTTCAAGAAAAGCAAATGCGCAATTTGCTTGATATTATACGCGATGGTGTATTTACATTTGAGCCGGGCGGTAGCATTATTTTATCCAACAACTCGTTTAGACATATCATGACGCCCGAATTTAACAAAAAATGGGCCCCGGCAGAAAAATACAATTTCTTCGATTATCTAAGTGAGGAGGAATACAGAAATGTAAGGCAAAAATTGGCCATATTGGCTGAGAATGGCCAGCCTCAATCGGGTATAATACTGGTTAAAAATATTGAAGGTGTTGAAAAGTATCTCGATTACACATTCACAAAATCAATGGAAAATGTGAGCGCTACTTTTGTAGGCCGTATTTCTGATATAACTGCAATTGTAAATAAGGAACGTGGACTGAAGCAAATAATTGAAAAAGAAAAAGAACTTAATACATCAAAGTCGCAATTTATCAGAATCACTTCTCATGAGCTGCGTACGCCGTTGGCAATAATACAAGCCAATGCCGAAATACTGGAGATGATAAACAGCGCAGAATTTGCAGGAGCGTCCAATCTGAAACCGGAGGTAATGATAGGGCGTATTGTAAAAGAGGTGAAGTTGATGACCGAGATTTTGAACGAGCTAATGATGATCAGCCGGATTGAGACAGGAAATATAGAATTTGCACCGGAAATGGTCAACATATTTTCTTTCGTTAACGGCATTAAACAAGACTTGTATAACCCACATACAGATGGCCGGACTTTGGATCTAGAGGTGCAGGATGGTCTGCCAAAGGTGCATATAGACAAAGGTATCATGCGCCATGCCATTGTGAATCTGGTTAATAATGCGTTTAAGTATTCAACGGGTAAAAAACAACCTATACTAAGGGTAATGACTAATAGCAATGGCGTTGTTTTTGAAGTACAGGATTGGGGTATAGGTATACCAGATGAAGATCAGGGAAAGTTATTTACTTCCTTCTTCCGAGCATCGAACGCTGGAGTAATACAGGGTACCGGGTTGGGACTAACGGTGCTCGATTATGCGGTAAAAAAACATAATGGAAGAATTGAATTTGCAAGTAAAGTTAATGAAGGGTCAATTTTTAGAATCATACTACCAAAAGAGTAAAAGCCATGGAAAAACGCACAATACTGCTTATAGAAGACGAAAAAGCGTTGCGTGAATCGCTAAAAACTATAATCGAAGTTTGCAACTTCGATACGTTGCAAGCAGAAAACGGAATCGTAGGTCTTAATATTCTCGCAGATCGATCGAATAAGGTCGACCTTATTTTATGCGATATAAATCTACCCGATATATCTGGCTATGACATTATCAAGCTGGTGAAAAACGATCCAGATTTGTACAACATACCATTTTTGTTTCTTACCGCTTATGCCGATGAGAGAGATGTGAGAAATGGCATGAATCTCGGCGCCGACGATTATTTAACAAAGCCTTTCTCTGCGAAAGAGCTGATAAGCGCTATCAACAGCCGTATCGCACTGAAAGAGCGCAGTAAAAGTTATTACGAGCGCGACGTGCGGAAGCAATTGGTGTCGATGATTAATACCAATTTCAAGCAAGAATTTTATACTCCGCTTAATAGTATTTTGAATGCCTGTTTTTTGCTGAATAGTGTGGAAGGCCCGGTTCATAAATCACTGTTTGAGGATGCTATATCCGCAATATACACATCTTCTTACCGTATGTTTCGCGATTCAAGAAATCTTGTTGTGTTTTCATTGATCAATGCAAATGAAGATTTAGCGCATGTGCCAGACGATAAGATAGTTAAAGTGCATAATGTATTGCAGGATACGCTCAACTACTTTAACAATGGATTACTGGCCGGAGCTACTAAGTTGAAATGTTCAATGGAACAAGTGCAGGTTTTGAATATGGATCCTGAGTTTTTAAATATAGTATTTACAGAGCTGATTGATAACGCAGTAAAGTTTAGCTCAACTAAGGAGCTGCCTGAAATAACGCTTAGCGACTCAAAAAACAATGGTTTCATTTTTACAGTAACGAATACAGTGAGTCCGACGACCAACTTTTCTATTAAAGATGTCGCTCCGTTCAAAAAGTTTCATCCCGACCATTCATTAAATGGTTTTGGTATAGGGTTATACCTATGTAAAACCCTATGCTCAAAAATAGGTTATGAGTTTGATATTAAAATTGAAAATGGACTATTTGTTGCTTCGGTGGTGCAAATGACGTACTAACATTATGCAATAAGCTATGTTGGTTTCGGCAGGTACATTACGTTTACCCTTCGATGTTTTATCTGCCAAAACTAAAACTGAGTAAAACGTAGGCTATACTCCCTGTGATAGTTAGCCAATTGAATGTTTTATTTATCGAATTAGCAAGATAGTAGAAGTTTTTTTCGTAAAGATCTGGACCATCTTTTATGAGGTTCTCATCATATATAAAGAATGGTCTGTAAAATGGCGCTTTTCTTTTGTTTTTTACCCTGAAATACATTCTCAGGGTGTATGCAGATGCTGCGTACATCATAAATATTGCAAGCAATATAACAGTTTCCGGTATTAAGTATATGTTAGTCAAAGCAAAAAGTTGATTGAGAAGTGGGTTATATTAAAACAGAGTTTTGACACGATTAACATATTAAGTGTTATTGGTACAAATCTATGTATTTGAATTTTTCTGCGCATCCCTACTTATAGTAGTTTTTTTATAAATTCGTAAATTGCAGATTTACTAGCACTATATCATAAAGTAGCTATTTTTTGAGGCTATTAGCACATTTTTTTAGTGCGAATGGCAAATATTAATAAAAAAGCGAAACGGATTTGCAAAAGGATAACAAATAGCCCCCTAATCATAGTAGCTCCAGTCTGGTTGGCAGTGTTTAGTTTTGCAACAGGATTTTAAGTAAATGTTGTCAGCTGTTTTCGAGAGGGTTTCATGAATGAAAATGGGTCTTGAAACAGCTAAAAGGGAACATTGATAAAAAAATATATAATAATATAATATTGTAATCATGAAAAGCTTCATTATTATCGACGATGCAAAAATTAACAACCTCATTTCGAGAGTTATTATTTCTAAAGCTTATCCTGGCGCTCACATAGTTGAGTTTACGGATGCCACAGAAGGATTAAGATACATAAGTGAGCATTATAACACCATAGATGATAGTCAGCAAGCTATTTTATTTTTAGATATTTATATGCCTGTTATGGACGGTTGGGCGTTTTTAAAAGAATACGATCAGCTAAGTTGCCTCATTAAGAACCATATAAAAATATACATGCTCACATCTTCTATATCGAAAGAAGATATAGACAATGCCAATAGCAATCCTAATGTGTTGGGTTTTGTTACAAAGCCACTTGATGAATCTTTTAAGGCAATAATTGATCGAGAGATGTCGCCTGCGCTGAAGGTAGCGTAGTTTTTTCTAAATGTTTATTTTCGCAATAATATGCTAATGTCAGTTTTTAAGAATATTCTGTTGGTATTAGTTGTAATTGCGTCCGTTGTTGGTTGTAAAAAAAATACAGCGCCTGACTCAACGCAAACCGATATCGATGAACTACTATCGTGGAACAAAGAAGTAAAAGATACAGCAGGGCCAATCCTAGCTTTGAAGCAGCTGGATTCGGTATTGGCAAAAAGGCACCTTACTACAGCTGAACAGCTGCTGATATTTCGTCGGAAGAAAAATATATACTATTTCGACATAAAAAATTATCGACTTGCTGCAACCTACGCAGACAGCATGGTTGTACTGTTAGAGCAACCTGAGTTTGCCGGGAATCATGGAGATCTATTCGAAGCATATATTTCCAAAGCTGATGCTTGCTATGCATTAGACCGATTTGAAGATGCGTTTATATATTATGGTATGGCCAAAGAGTTGATACCTCTTATTAGTAGTAATCAATCTGTTGTTGGCTCCTATTACTACCGTATAGCTAATGCATATTATTCTGAGGAGCGTTTTGAAGAAGCTGCCACCCATTTTAAAATTGCTTTGCAAAAATTTGAGTCAGTAGAAAACCCCGACTTTGAAACAATATTTCGCAAACAGGAGATTTTGTCTGATATAGGATTGTCGTTCGAGCACGCCAGCATTTACGATAGTGCATTGCACTATTACAACAAAGCCAGCGAATTGATAAATAGCGACAAATCTGCGTTTAATGGTAAGCAATTGAGTATAGATGAGGCAAATTCTGTTGTGTTCGGCAATATTGGTAGCGTTTACAAAAAGATGCACCTTTTTGATTCTGCAAGAAAATATTTGCAATCAAGTATTGATTTGAACAAAAAAGTAAACAAAAATTTACACGATCGGTCGTTCAATATGTTGAAGCTTGCAGAATTATATATTGATGAAAAACGATTTGATAATGCTCAAGTGTTATTACGCGAAGTAGATATGCTTGACAGTTCGTTAACTACAAAGGGTAACTATAGCCACAATGTAGAAATAAATGAGCGTATTGCTGAAATTAAATCAAAATACTACTTCCATACCGGCGACTATAAAAAAGCAAATGAATATCTCATGGCACACCACATGAGTCAGGAAAAAAGGTGGCGTAATGCTCAAAAATTAATGCTAAATAATATTGAGCATGGTATCGATCACTACGATCATGAACGACATATTGCGCTTCTTGAAAAAGATGTTCAGATAGGTAAGAAAAACGCTATTATATATATACTACTCGTTATAATTGCTGGAACCGTATCAGTGGTAATCTTCTTGTCGCTCAGAACCTTCAAGGCAGAGCATCAGCTGCTGAAAAGCGAGAATCAGAAAATAGTCAGCGAAAGCGCGCTTAAAGAAGAAGAACTTAAACAGCAAAACAGGCGAAATGAATTGAATTACATGGCGCTTATCGAAAACACTGAAGATTTTTTCTGGT
>CAZLPE010000083.1:0-16529 GCA_964561325.1 uncultured Flavipsychrobacter sp. | reverse complement strand
ATTATTTTCCGCACCACACTTATCTTCAACAGTATTGTCTAAGCGGGCGCGACGCCCGCTTAGACAATACCATAAAGAATACATTACGAAAGAATACAGGACGCCTACCACAAATGCACCCGCATACTGTCGGGTATATACATTTTGTCGCCGGGCTTTATACCAAATGCATCATAAAACTCGGGCACATTGGGAAACGGACCATTTACCCGGTATTTGGCCGGGGCATGCACATCGGTATGCAGTTGGTTGGCCAGCTTCTCTTTGCGCTGCTGATAAAGCCACCCCAGCGAATAGCCCAGGAAGAACCGCTGTACCGGGGTCATGCCGCTTATTTTTTCGCCTTTCTTATAGGCGTCTGTTAGCTTAAAGGCGTCCAGCCCTATCAGTATACCGCCCAGGTCGGCCAGATTTTCGCCCAGCGTAGCCTTGCCGTTGATGTGAAACGTATCTACAGGGGTCATTTTATTGAACTGCTGTACCAGCGCCTCGGCGCGCACCATAAACTGCGCCGTATCGGTAGCCGACCACCAGTTGCGCAAGTTGCCCTGCTCGTCAAACTTGCGCCCTTCGTCGTCGAAGCCGTGGGTTATTTCGTGGCCTACGGTAGATGCTGCGGTATAGCCATACACCAGCGCATCGTCCAGCTCGGCGTCTTTATAGCCGGGCACCGTCATCATGGCGGCAGGTAGCACTATCTCGTTGTTCGACGGGTTGTAGTAGGCATTATACGTTTGCGGCGTCATACTCCACTCTTCGCGGTTCACCGGTTTGCCCAGCTTGTTCAGTTCGTAGTTATACCACCATTCGCTGGCGCGCACCATGTTCAGCACAAAGGGGCCGCGGTCTATTTTCAGCGCCGAGAAATCTTTCCACTTATCCGGATAGCCCACCTTTTTGCTGATGGTCATTAGCTTGTGTATCGCCTTTTGCTTTGTGCTGTCGCTCATCCAGTCCAGCTTTTCTATGCGCGCCTTGTAGGCGTTGCGCACATTTTCTACTATCTGCGTATAGCGGGCCTTGGCAGTAGCATCAAAATATTCTTTTACAAACAGTTGCCCCAGCTCCTCGCCTATAGCGCCGCCTTCGGCATCCAGCGCACGCTTCCAGCGCGGGCGTTCCTGCTCGGCGCCATTGATGGCTTTAGAGTAAAAATTAAAGTTGGCGTCGGCAAACGGCTTGCTCAGGTAGCTGGCAAAGTTGGCCGCCAAATGAAACTGCATATAATCCTTAAGCGTTTGCATATCGGCAGAGGCTATGGCCTTATCCAGCGCTTTGTAAAACTCCGGCTGACCCACTATCACGCTATCTACCTGCTTTACCGCCAGCAGCTCCAGACACTTAGCCCACGACATAGTGGGCGACAGCGCAGAGAGTTTGGCAATAGCATATTTATTGTAGTTGGCATAAGGGTCGCGCAGGTCTTCCAGCTTGCGCGATGCTTTAGCCAGTTCAGTTTCCAGCTTTAGTACAGCATCAGCTTTTGCCTTTGCCGTAGCCTCGTCGGCGCCCATCAGCTTAAAGAGGCTGGCAATATATACCGGGTATTGTTCCCTTATTTTGGTAGTGCGGGCATCGGCATCAAAATAGTAATCTCTGCTGGGCAAGCCCAGGCCGCCTTGCGACAGCGTATAGGCCTCCACATCGCTCTTTTTAGGGTCTTGCGACACCGAGCCGTCGAAGAACACAGCCACGCCTATACGGTGCAGGTGGGCTATTACGTCTATCAGCTCTTCGCGGGTTTTTACAGCGTCTATACGGGCTATTTCGGGGCGCAGCGGCTCAATGCCGTTTTTCTCAATGCTTGCCGTATCCATGGCGCTATACCAGAAATCGCCTATCTGCTGACCGGGACCGCTTTTCTCCCCTTTTTTCAGCGCCTCTTCGTTTATGTGCAGCAGTTTTTCGCGTAGTTCTTTCTCTACCAGCTGGCCTATACCATACGATATTTCGTCGGCGGGTATAGGGTTTCTTTTCACCCATCCGCCATTGGCGTAGTCAAAAAAATCGTCGTTGGGTTTTACAGTAGTGTCTCTGTTGGCTGCAAGTATGTCTTCTTTAGCGGGCGTTTCTTTTTTCACCTGCTCGCCGCATGCCGACAGCAACACAGTAAGCGATAATGCCTGAAATAACTTTGGGTACATAACCGGTTTAAAATTGAACGCTAAATGTAGGCACAATTTTGTGGGTTTTCACCTACCCTGCGGGGGGTATTTTTTGAGGGGGGTGATTAATGCAAAACATATTAACACACACCAATTAGCGACCTATCTGAATATGATTGTATTGTCAAATTTATCAGGGATGTCATAATTCTCTCTTCGTTCGATATTGAAACGCCTTGTGGCGAAAAGCCAAATGACCATTTAGCGGCAAGCATAATAAACTGGGGTGGTATACACCACATACGATACCTACGGCATCGCACCCGTAGGAAACAATTTGCTATAAACATTTGATGCCTATGGGCATCATTGCTATCGCACCCACTTACATTGCTACCACAACCGCACAAAGAAGGTAGAAGGATCTTCCAATTTCGGCTTAATATAACTTGGGGTTCTTGCTCGTATTGAAAACATCGATCACGATGACCTCGTCTCCATTAATCTGATACACAACTACGTATGGAAATTTATTTAAACCAATATCTCGAAATTCATTTTGAGAAGAGATATAACCATAATATTCCGGATGCTCAATTATCTTTCTGTAGGCGATTTCCAATTCAGATACAAACTTTTCTCCCAAATCGGCTTGACATTCTTCGTAATATATAGCGGCAGCCATAGCACTAAGCGTTGCATTTTCTGTAACGGTTAGTTTACAACTCATTTCCCGGCTATTTGCAGCCTTATGCGTTGCAAAGATTCTTCCATCGATGCGCCTTTCATTTTGCCAGATAAATAATCTTCGCTGGTTGCTTTGAAAGAAGCAAGGGTAGCTTCGTTGTAGATACCGCTCCTGTTTTCAATTTCGTTTTCCACTAAAGTATAGATTGCCTGTAGCTTCTGCTCGTCGGCTTGCTCAATGTATTCGTGCAATATGTTTTTTACCGCTGCCACCATAGCTTTCCACTTTGTTTATATAAAGATACAACAACCAAAAGTAATATTGTTACCATAAATCTCCCAAATTGTACGGGAAAATACTACTTTCCTGCACTACCCACTGGCGCTTGATACCATTGTAGTAGCCCCACCGATTGAGGGGTTTACTACGCCAAATGCTAAAAATCATCGCAAAATTAATATTGGGGATCACGACCTGTGATTTAAAAACATGACTATAAGCGCGGCAATTAGATAACAAAAATCTATTCGCCCACCCGATGCTGTAGGCATCGAATGTTTATAGAAAGCTGAGTAGGCAATGCAAGATGGTTACCCGATTACATACGATACCTACGGCATCGAACACGTAGGAAACAATTTGCTATAAACATTTGATGCCTATGGGCATCATAGCTATCGCACCCACTTACCTCGCTACTATCACTTTCTTTTTCCACACGCCACCCTCGGCGCTTACTGTTATAAAGTAAATACCTGCCGGTTGGGCTAATAACATGGGTATTGGTTCGTTAGCGTATGCTTTGACTTCCATTACTTTTATACCCAAAATATTGGTTATCGTTATTTGCGCTTCGGTAGTTATTGCCGATGATAACAACACCATAAACGAGCCGCTATTTGGGTTTGGGTATATACTCAATCCATGTATACCGCTCCCGGCATCAGCCAGGCCGGTTGGGCACGCCGATGCGCTGCGGATATAAACAGGCATTGCCGCTACGGCGCTACAGGCGGCATTGGATACGGTATAAAATATGGTATCAGCGCCTGGTAGCAATGCAGCCACCAGCCCGCCAG
Organism: uncultured Flavipsychrobacter sp.; assembly: GCA_964561325.1. Classification (GTDB taxonomy): domain Bacteria; phylum Bacteroidota; class Bacteroidia; order Chitinophagales; family Chitinophagaceae; genus Nemorincola. The sequence continues at coordinate 12,657 of CAZLPE010000083.1, read as the reverse complement.
CGCCCACTGTGGCAATTGCCGTGTTGGCGCTGCGCCACACACCGCCGGGCGTAGTGGCGGTCAGCGTGGTTATTTCACCGACGCATAGCGTATCATCCCCCGCTATAACGCCCGCATCGGGCATAGGCAGCGCTGCTACCGCATGGCTGGTCGTTATAGCGCCGCAAGCGTTGGTTATGGTATACCTTATGGTGTCGGCTCCCGCCAACACACCCCTTATCGTGCCGTCGCCAAACGCCGTCGTCAGCCCTGTGGCGCTCTGCCATGTGCCGCCGCCTGCGCTGGCGCTCAGCGTTATGCTATCGCCTATGCACACCGCCGCCGGGCCGCTAATAACTCCTGGTATCGGAAAACTATCTACCGTCAACGTTTGCGCCGCAAACACCGTTCCGCATAGGTTGGTCACAAAATAATCTATCGTTACCGTGCCCGCCGATATACCCGTTACCGTGCCGCCCACCACAGAGGCAATACCGCTGGATGCAGCCCATGTGCCGCCAAGCGGGGTATCTGCAAGCACAATAGTAGCCCCAACGCATACGCTGGACGGGCCAACTATAGCCCCCACATGCGGAGGCGCCATTACCATGATACAAATGGTGGTGGTATCGCTCTGTACCCCATCGGCGACCCGCACCCTAAACGTATCGGGCCCGTAGTAACCCAATACCGGCGTGTAGCTCAAGCCTGTGGGCGTAAGCAAACCGCCCATAGAGGTTGCGGTGTAGGTAGCGGTGGCAGCGCCATGAGCGGGTGCGCTAATAAGACTCCAGGTTACGGTTTGTCCGGCATCAGAATCTATTACCGCCAATAGTGTATCAGTGGTTACAAACTCGGAGCACACATTTAGCAACTGCGTACTACCGCCTGCAAAAATTGGCGCATGATTTGGCGGGGTTATTATACGTACCCTTTGGTTTAGCTCATCGCAAAAATACAGAGTTCCCGAGCCTACCGCACAAACGCCTACAGGTCTATTAATTAAACCAGCTGTTGCCGGGCCGCCATCGCCCCCAAAACTACCTACACCTGTGCCTGCTATTGTGGAAATGATACCGGATGCATCTATTTTACGTATTTTGTGATTGTAGCAATCTGAAACATAGCAATTACCTGCTACGTCTTTACACATCGCAAAAGGCGCATTAAATTGCGCAGCTGTTGCCGGGCCGCCATCGCCCCCAAACCCTGTTGTACCATTACCTGCTGTTGTGGTGATAATACCCGCAGCATCTACTTTACGAATACGGTTGTTTCCCCTGTCGCATATATACACATTGCCCATTCTATCCGTGGCAAGGCCAGCTGGAAAGTTCAACATGGCAGCAGTTGCAGCCCACCATCGCCGCTATAGCCAGTCCAAGTACCACCCGCAAAAGTCGTAATTATGCCAGTAACTGCGTCTATTCGTCTAACATTTGTAAAATAATCACTTACGAATATATTCCCAGATGTATCGATTGCTATTCCCATCACATCACTAAATTGTGCGGCGCTAGCTGGTCCACCATCACCGCTTGTACCACTAATACCTGGCGTACCCGCGAATGTTGTAATTATACCGGAAGTACTAACTTTCCTAACTATCATATTTCCAGACTCGCATACATACAAATTCCCATACTTATCTAATGCAATGTGCCTTGGTATATACATTTTCGCAGCGGTGGCAGCGCCGCCATCACCTGTAAAACCGCCAACACCTGTTCCTGCAATTGTTGACATAATACCCGTGCTTGAATTAATTTTTCTAACACAGTTATTCCCTCTATCAACCACGTATATGTTTAGGGAAGTATCTACAGCTATACCCGAAGGATAATAAAATGTTGCAGCTGATGCCATCCCCCCATCGCCTGTATAACCAATAGCGCCTGTACCGGCAATAGTGTTGATGGTTTGTGCAGTAGTGTAATTGCAAAAGAAGAAACATGCGAGGTAAAATATCGCCTTGACTGATTTCATAACTATAAACATAGCATACACCCCGCAAGGCAAACACAATGCAGGGTGTATTTGTTAAACATTATTTAGTAAATATGTATGTTGACGTCGCTTGTTAGCGAGCATCACACCAATAAAGCTACTCAAAGAATACACAAAATTTATAAAACAATCATACCCATAACTAATATTTTACATTTTCGAGACATTTCTCAGATGCCACCAAAAAAAATCCACCGAAGCTTAGCCCCGGTGGATGCACACAATGCGATGAAAAATTAGTTGTTATTTATAGCTGTAAGCGCAAGGGCTGCAGCCGGTGTGGTAGCAGTGGTTGTGCCGGTGAGCATAAAGGTGTATATCTTGCCCGCCAGCAGGGTTTGATTGATGATGGTGGCCGAGTTTACCAATACAGATTGGTCTACCATGGTCACATTCAGCGATCCTGTAGCTACCTCGTAATAGCGGGTGCAGGTTTTATAGCCTATGTTAGAGTCTATTTTGGCCGAGCCCAGGTAGCAGCTCACATTTATGTTATCGCCGCACAGGTTCACAAACCGCACCTTAGCCTTGCCCGATGTGGGCGCGGTCAGGTCGTCGGTGGTAAACACATACGATGGGGCTACATTCATACCCCCTGCAAATACGGTGTAATGTCCGTTTACTGCAAGTGTTTCTGTGCCGCCTATCAGTTGCGTACCCAGCGATGTTACATTCATTGTTACCGCCGCCGCCGTTACAGCAGTTACGCTCTTATAGCCCGAGCTGCGGGGGTAGCTTATATTGGTGGCGCCGCTTACGGCGGTATTGTTTATTCTTCCGTCCAGGTTAGTTGTTGTGGGCGATACGCACCCGTTCACAAACATTATGCTGGCTGCGTTGGTAGGCGCGGTATCTTTTTTCCCGCACGATGCAAGCGCCGCCAAAGCGGCAACAGTCAACGATAAAAGTGTTTTTTTCATAATGAAATTTAGTTAAGCGCTAAGATAATCGAATAACTGCTATAAAAATGTTATCGCGCCACCTTCATACTGAAATAAAAAGTTGCGCCCTTGCCCTCTACGCTGTCTACCCATATTTCGCCGCCGTTTTGCAGCGCAAACTCCCGGCACAGCATCAGCCCTATACCGGTGCCTTTTTCGGCGGCGGTGCCCTCGCGGCTGTTCAGGGTGTTGAACACCAGGGGCAGCGTGCTGGCGCTTATGCCCACACCGTCGTCTTGCACGGCAAACACCACAAAGCCCGGTTTCGATCTGTCGTCGGCGCGCAGCTCTATATTGCCGCCCTTGTTTGTATATTTTATGGCGTTGGCCAGCAGGTTGCGCATTATAAAATCAAAATGGGTGGCGTCGGCAAATATCTTCATATCGGCGGGCGTTTTGTCTACCACCGTTATCTGCTTTTCCGCCATCGCCATCTTTTTCAGTTCCAGGTTATCTTTTATTATAGGGCTGGTAGCCATTATTGTCTGGTTCAATCCCTTACCCTTTATTACGCTTTGCCCCCAGTACAGCAATTTATCCAGCATCTCGGCCGATGCCTTGGTATGCTCTTTCAGGCTGTTCATCAGGTAGGCCTTATCGTCGTCGCTGGTTCGGTGGTCGCTGTATATATCCAGTAGCGTGGGTATGCGGGCTATGGGGCCGCGCAGGTCGTGGCCTATTATCGAAAACAGTTTATCCTTCATCCTGTTCAGCTCCTCGAGCTGGCGCTCGCGGTCGGTCAGTTTTATGTTCAGTTGCTTGGTTTTCCGGTAAAAGTTGAGCGCCACTACCAGCGCCGCTATTACAAGCACGGCTATGGCTATAATTATGTTGCGTTGCAGGGCCCGCTTATCGCTTTGCAGTTGCAGGTGGTTCACTTTCAGGTTCCACTGGTCAAACTCGTAAGCTGCATTTACGCTGGCCAGTTCTTTCAGCCTGTTTACCGAATACATGCTATCTATCAGCCGTTGGTTTTCCTCGCTTGCAGCAAGGGCTTCTTTATACATGCCGGCCAGTTTGCAGGTAGCTACTATCTCGTTGTAGACATGCACCTTAAACAGCTTGTTTTGTATATTATCGGCCATCTTGTTGGCCTGATACAGGTAATCGAGCGCTTTTTTAGGATTGCCCTCTCGTTCCATGTAGGCAAAGAGCATCAAAAAGTTTGATTCTTCTTCGTACATCTTCTTTTCTTTAGCCAGCAGATACCCTTTCTCCAGGTACTCCATGGCCCTTACCTTGTCGCCGCGCTCCATATAAAAGTTGCCCAGATACATCAGGCATTCCACATGGGCATACAAAAATTCGGGCTTGGCGCTCAGCTCCAGATTTTTATTGATGATCTTTAGTGCGTTGGCAGTGTCTTTTCGCCACAGGTGCATCAGCCCCAGCATGTTATACAGCGATATTGTTTCGTCTATCATCGGAAACAATTCGCTTTCTTTTTTGCCAAGCGCAAAGTATTTAAACCCGTTGGTAGTATCGTCGTGTTGCAAAAACAAATTACCCAGATTCAGATAGGTAATCATAGCGCCTTTGTGGTCTTTCAGGCTGTCGTAGGTGGGTAGGGCTGCCAAAAAATACTTAGCGGCCACTGTCAGATCGCCTTTTTCTCCTTCCAGCGCGCCCAGACTCCTGTTCATATTAGCTACGCCCAACGGATAGTTGTTTTCTATAAATATTTGCAGCGCGGTGTTGAATCGTTTTCTTGCCACGTCTACCCTGCCCTGTGTACGGTCTATATAGCCCAATTCGGATATCATAAGCCCCTCGCCAAGTACATATTTGTTTTTCAGGGCAAACTGCAGTCCCTGCTCGGCATACCATATAGCCGAATCCGGATCTTTTTTGGCATAATACGTCACCACCTCCTGATACGCAATTACCTTTTTCTCTGTAATGGTTGTGCTATTGAGCTTGTCCAGCAACTGATCAATAGAAACTTCGCCCATTGAGCGCAGCGGTAGTACAGCCAACATTAACACAAAAAGGAAAAACCTCATAAGCAAAATTGGTATTGGTTATGAAACAGGTACGCAACGCTACTATTTGCAATACCCTTTATCAACACTATTAAAACCGCTAAAAGTAAGTAATTTTTTTACAAGTAAATTAATTGCGTGTAACAACCCGATAACGAAATTTTATTTACTGCCGGAAAACCAATAGTTTCGCCGCGTAAATCAGTGTACAAATGAGCGACATTCGACATAACTGGACAAAGGACGAGATACGCGCCATATACGAAAAACCATTATTGGGGTTGGTATTGGAGGCGGCAAATGTGCATGCTAAGGAACACAAGTTTGGCGAAGTGCAGATCAGCAGCCTGCTGTCTATAAAAACCGGCGGTTGCAGCGAAGACTGCTCTTATTGCCCGCAGGCAGCCCGCTACCATACGGGTATAAAAGTGCAGGCGCTAATGAAGGTAGACGAGGTAGTAAAGGCTGCAAATGCCGCTAAAGCGGGCGGGGCATCGCGCTTTTGCATGGGCGCAGCCTGGCGCGAAGTGCGCGACAACAGCGATTTCGACCGTGTGATAGATATGGTGAAAGCCGTAAACAAACTGGATATGGAAGTGTGCTGCACACTGGGCATGCTGACGCCCCACCAGGCCGACCGCCTTGCCGAAGCCGGACTATATGCCTACAACCACAATGTAGACACCAGCGAAGAGCACTATGGCGAGGTAATAACCACCCGCACCTACGACGACCGCCTGCAAACGCTGGCTAATGTGCGCCAGGCGGGTATATCTGTATGCAGCGGCGGTATAATAGGCCTTGGCGAAACCGACGCCGACCGCATAGGCATGCTGCTGACGCTGGCCAACCTGCCGCAGCATCCCGAATCGGTGCCAATAAATGTGCTGGTGCCCGTGGCAGGCACACCCCTTGCCGAAAACAACCGCGTACCGTTTGACGAACTGGTGCGTATGATAGCTACCGCCCGCATCACGATGCCTAAATCGGCGGTGCGCCTGTCGGCAGGCAGACTGGAGCTGAGCATTGCCGAGCAAGCCATGTGCTTTATGGCTGGCGCCAACTCGATTTTTGCCGGCGACAAACTGCTTACCACCCCCAATCCCGAGTATAATGCAGATATGGATATGTTCCGCATGCTGGGGCTTACGCCAAAGGCTTCGTTTGCCGATGGGCAACCCAAACACAGGCAACAAGCTGTAGCGCATGAACCTGCTTGACCAATACCTGACCGATAAGCTAACCGAACGCACCGAGGCCGGAAACCTGCGCACGCTGAAAACGAACAGGGCAAGCGTAGATTTTTTCTCTAACGACTACCTCGGTATTGCCGCCAACAATGTGTTGGCCGGCGCGGGAGCTGAGCAAACCGGCTCCACCGGATCGAGGCTACTATCGGGAAACTATATTTTTACCGAACAAACCGAACAAAACATTGCCGCCTTTCACCATGCAGAGGCGGCATTGTTGTTCAATTCGGGCTACGATGCCAACCTCGGGCTGCTTTCCTGCATTGCCGGCAGGCATACTACCCTACTCTACGACGAGCTTTGCCATGCAAGTATTATAGATGGCATACGCCTCAGCCAGTGCAACCGCAAGTACCGTTTTGTCCACAACAACCTGACGCACCTTGCCGAGCAACTGGCTAAATTCAGCGGAGCCGGCCCCGTAGTGGTAGTTACAGAGTCTGTATTCTCTATGGATGGCGATACGGCTCCGCTGGCCGCCATAGCCGATCTGTGCGACAGCGCAGGCGCACAACTTATTGTAGACGAAGCGCATGCCACCGGCATCTTTGGCCCGCAAGGCCGCGGACTGGTATGCGCCCTTGGCCTACAGCGCCGGGTATATGCGCGGGTGCACACCTATGGCAAGGCGTTGGGCTGCCACGGCGCGGCAGTGGTGGGCAGCGCGCTGCTGGCGCAATACCTTATCAATTTTGCGCGGTCATTCATTTTCACCACTGCATTGCCCGCCCACTCAGTAGCGGCCATAGCGCGCGCCTATGCTTACTTAGCGTCGCCGGGCTTTACCAATCAGCCGCTGCACGACCTTATCTCCTACTTCCGCACACAGATATCCCGCAACAACCTAACCGGCTGGACCGAGAGCGCCAGCCCCATACAAGCCCTTATAGTGGCCGACAACGAACGCTGCAAGCTGCTTGCAACACGCCTGCAAGCTAATGGCCTACAAGTAAACCCCATACTGCACCCCACCGTACCGCTGGGCATGGAGCGCCTGCGCGTATGCCTGCACACCTACAACACTACACAAGATATAGACCTGCTGATGAGTGTGGTGGCGAGTAATAGTTAGGACTGCGATGGACGAAGTACTATACCATTAAACAAACTGCACCCACCACAGAAAACATTCGATACCTACGGCATCGACCATTATTGCCGGCTTAGCTATAAACATTTGATGCCTACAGCATCAGTATTGCGGGAAATATAATTGTTGCAATAATTGGCTACAAAAGCAATAGTCTCTTTTGTGATGGTTCAGCGTCAAAGATTTTTTGGACAAGTCCCATAGTTTCCTTGAAAAATAAAAAGAAGTTGACGTGCCACCGCCGGAGTTGCAGCCAGTCTCCACACAACACATTTACAAATACCCATTTGCTAATATACCCTTTAGCCACACACTAAACTACCCAGCAAAACGCATTAAATAACCGCTTGCCCCTACCTTTGCCCCGCAAACCCAAACGCATTATCTAAACAACAAATGACCAACACCATAGCAATAGCCGGTATACATACCGGTATCGGGAAAACGGTAGTATCGGCGGCGCTGGCCGAAGCCCTTGGCGCCGACTACTGGAAACCGGTGCAAGCCGGCCTGGAGGAACGCGATACCGATGCGGTGCGCCAGTGGCTTACCAATGGCGATGCCCGTGTGCATACCGAGGCCGTAGCCCTAACACAACCGCTGAGCCCGCATGCGGCGGCGGCTATAGATGGCATCGCAATAGATCATACCGCATTTGCATGGCCCAAAACAGATAAACTACTGATAGTAGAAACCGCAGGCGGCTTATTGTCGCCCATATCGGCCACTGCCACCATGGCCGATTTTATACATCACTACCGGCTACCAACCTTCCTGGTATCGCAAAACTATCTGGGTTCTATCAATCATACGCTGCTTACTATAGAGGTATTGCGCAACCGGGGCATACAGATACTGGGTATAGTAATGAGCGGCGACAAAAACACCGCCTCCGAAACCTTTATTGAGCAATACGGCCAAACACCCATTTTAGCGCGTATACCCCAATTATTGCCCGTTAACCAATCATCTATTGCTCAGTGCGCCGCCCATATCAAAGCCCCCGTTACGGCAGCGCTGCGCAATGCCAGCAATATATAACAATCAGCACAAAGCACACACCATGCCAAGCATTAGAGAAAGAGACCGCAACGTGATATGGCACCCCTACACCCCTATGAAAACTTGGCCCGAAGCCATAGGCATAGCACGAGGCGAAGGCGCCTACCTGATTGATGAAGAAGGCAACCGCTACCTGGATGCTATAGCGTCGTGGTGGGTAAATCTGCACGGGCATGCCCATCCGCATATTGCCCAAAAAGTTAGCGAACAGATGCGCGAGCTGGAGCATTGCATTTTTGCAGGCTTCACCCACGAGCCCGCCGTGCGCCTCGCCGAGCGACTGCTGGAAATATTGCCGGGGCCAATGGATAAGATCTTCTATTCAGACAATGGCTCTACCGCCGTAGAGGTGGCCATAAAAATGGCGTTGCAATTTTGGGCCAATCAGGGTATCAAAAAAACGCGCCTGCTTGCGTTGCAAAACGCCTACCATGGCGATACTTTTGGAGCTATGGCGGTGAGCGGACGCAGTATTTTTACCGCAGCGTTTACAGATCTGCTGTTCGATGTAGTGTTTCTGCCGTCGCCTACCGACGGCGCCGCAAGTAGGGCAGCGCTGGAAACCGAATTGCTGAAAGGCGATGTAGCAGCCCTGATAGTGGAACCCCTTGTGCAAGGATCTGCAGGTATGTATATGTACGCACCCGAAACGCTGGAACAGTATTTTGCGTTGTGCCGCCGGCACAATGCCCTCATCATTGCCGACGAAGTAATGACCGGTTTTGGCCGTACCGGTCCGTTGTTTGCCTGCAATACCATAACAACCGCTCCCGACATGATATGCCTGTCGAAAGGCATTACCGGCGGGGCCGTGCCGCTGGGAGTAACCGCGGCCACAAAAAAAATATTCGATGCCTTTTACCACACCGACCGTACCAAAATGCTGTATCACGGTCATTCGTTTACCGCCAATGCCACCGTATGCGCTGCCGCCCTTGCCAGCCTCGATCTGTTGCTTACCGATACCTGCACGGCCGACAGGCAGCGCATAGCCGATGCTCATACCGCATTTGCCCACCGCATAAAAGGACATAAAGCCCTTGCCGACATTCGCCAAACGGGCACAATAATTGCTTTTGAGCTGGCTACCGACAATCCATCATACCACTACAACCTCCGCGACGATATATACCGGTTTTTCCTGAGCAAAAAAATAATCATGCGTCCGCTGGGCAATATCATCTACCTGCTACCGCCCTACTGTATTACCAATACCGAACTGACCTATGCCTACAGCTGCATAGAAGAACTACTGGATAGCCTGCCGCAAATAGCGCAGCACGGAATAAACCAATAGCAGACTACCCTGCAGTTGTGAAGAGAAGCCTTATAATACAAATAATTATTAATAATTTCGCCCATAGCCTTTTAAAAATCAGGATAGTACATGAAATCATTCAAAATTGCCTCGGTATGCCTGCTGTTGCTTGCCGGAGCTTCTACCTTTGCTCAAGACAAGCAGCCGTCGGTTTTTGATAAATACCAATGGAAAGAGGAGCGCAGCGGTGGTTTTTCTTACAAATATGTAGAGAACGACCCCATGAAAACCCGTTTTTACACCCTCAAAAACGGGCTTACCGTAATACTGAGCCCTACCCACAAGGAGCCGCGTATGCACTTTTTCATAGCTGTAAAGGCAGGTAGCAAAACCGACCCCGCCGACCACACCGGCCTTGCTCACTACCTGGAACATATGATGTTTAAAGGCACGCCCAACTATGGCTCGCTCGACTGGAGCAAGGAAAAACCTATGCTCGACAAAATAAATGCGCTGTACGAAGAATACAACCATACTACCAATACCGACAAACGCAAGGAAATATACCACCGCATAGACTCTGTGTCGGGCATTGCCGCCAAATATGCTATTGCCAACGAATACGACAAAATGATGTCGTCTATAGGCGCAAAGGGCACAAATGCGTTCACTTCGTTTGAGCAAACGGTATACACCGAGGATATTCCCGCCAATGCGGTAGATAAATTTTTGAAAGTGCAGGCCGAGCGTTTTAAAGACCCTGTATTCCGGATATTTCATACCGAACTTGAAGCGGTATATGAAGAGAAAAACCGCACGCTCGACAATGATGCAGAAAAAGTGAACGAATTGCTGCTGGGTAATCTGTTTCTAAACCACAACTACGGCAAGCAAACAACCATAGGTACCGTTGAGCACCTGAAAAACCCCTCGCTGCTTGAGATCCGCAAATATTTCAACAACTACTACGTGCCTAATAATATGGGTATCATAGTATCTGGCGATTTTGCACCAGACGAGATGATCAAGAAAATAAACGAATATTTTCAGGATCTTAAAAGCAAGACTGTTCCTAAATATACCTACCAGCCCGAGGCGCCTATTACAACGCCTATAGTAAAAGAGGTGTATGGCCCCGATGCTGAATTTGTAGAGTTGGGCTACCGCATACCGGGCATTCACGCTCACGACTACATACTTGCCGATTTGGTAGGGCAAATACTCACCAACGGCCGCGCCGGCCTTATGGACCTGAACCTGGTGAAAAAGCAAAAACTGCTGAAAGCAAGCGCAAGCGCCGACATACTCATCGACTACGGCATTATGGACCTGCAAGGCTCGCCTACCATGGGTCAAAACCTGGACGATGTGAAAAACCTGATGCTGGGCGAAATAGAGAACCTGAAAAAAGGCAATTTTGACGACGACCTTGTAGTGTCTATCATCAACAACCAGAAGAAAGCCACCATGCAGCGCAACGAAAAATACAGCTCGCGCGCATATGCACTGATGAACGCTTTTACCAGCGAAGAAAACTGGCGCGATGAAGTAGCCTACATAGACCTGCTCTCTAAGCTTACTAAAAAAGACATTGTAGCTTTTGCAAACAAGTATTTTGGCAACAACTATGTGCTGGTATACAAGCGCAAAGGCGAAAATAAAGACGCGGTAAAAGTAGAAAAACCACCAATTACGCCCGTTGAAACCAACCCCAATGCACAGTCTGTATTTGTAAAAAATGTGATCAACTGGCCGGTAGACCCTATAAAGCCAGTTTGGCTCGACTACGATAAAGATGTGAAGAAAGGTAGCGTAGGCCCTGCCGAACTACTGTATGTAAACAATGCAGATAACGGCTTGTTTAAAATGGCTTACAGATACCGCCTCGGTACATGGACCAATAAAAAACTGGCTGTTGCAGCTCAATATCTGCAGTTTTTGGGCGCCGACGGCAAAAGCGCCGAAGACATTTCGAAGGAGTTTTACAAACTGGCTTGCAGTTTTGCTATTCGCACCGAAGGCGAGTTTACAACGGTAACGATAGATGGACTACAGGAGAATTTTGATAAGGCAGTAACCTTGTTCGACAATCTGCTGATGAACTGCAAACCTGACGAAGAAGCCCTTACTGCCCTTAAAGCGCGCCTGAACAAAAGCCGCTCCGACGCCAAAACCAACAAAATGAGCATTATGTCGGGACTGGTAAGCTATGCCCGCTACGGCGCCGACAATCCATTTAACAATGTACTGAGCGCCGAAGAGCTGAAAAACCTTACTGCCGACGAACTGGTAGAAATGCTGCACAGCCTGTCGGGCTACAGTCACCGCATACTGTATTATGGTCCGGCGTCGCTTACTGCGGTGTCCAACTCGTTGAAGACCATGCATAAGATGCCCGATATGTTCAAACCGTCGCCAGCCCCCAAGCAGTTTACCTTTACCACACAAGAAAAGAATCAGGTGCTGTTTGCCGACTACGACATGGTGCAGAGCGAGATACGCTGGGTGCGCAACATACCCGGCTACGACCCTGCCAAACAGCCGGCAATAGAGGTGTTCAACAACTATTTTGGCGGCAATATGGGTGCGCTGGTGTTTCAGACCATTCGCGAAAGCAAGGCGCTGGCTTACTCAACCAACTCATACGTAGCGGCGCCCGAGAAAAAAGAAGACCCCTACTTCATATCGGCCTATGTAGGTTGCCAGGCCGACAAATTCTCGGAGGCGGTAAAAGCGATGAATGAATTGCTCAACGATCTGCCGTCTGTAGAAAACAATATGGTTAATGCGCGCACCGGTCTGAAAAAAGAAATAGAAACCGAGCGTATCACCAAAGACGCCATACTGTACAACTATCTGGCAGCAGAGCGCAAGGGCCTCAATACTGATATCCGCAAGGCTATTTACGAAAACGCTGAAAAGCAAAGCTACGACGAGCTGAAAAAGTTCCATACCGAAAATATGGCCAACAAGCCCTACACCTACTGCATAGTAGCTTCTGAAAAGAAACTGGACGCAGAAGAAGTAAAAAAATGCGGCGAGGTTAAGAAACTAACGCTTCGTGAGATATTTGGGTATTAAAGAGTAA
>CAZLPE010000082.1:0-16546 GCA_964561325.1 uncultured Flavipsychrobacter sp. | reverse complement strand
CCTTTTATCAAAAAAGCATACACGCCATTGCCGCTTCTCTTTAATTTGTAATCTATCGTTGTTCCTTTGTCGAGGTTGCCCATGTGGAACCACGCATCCTGGTGCACCCATACGCCCTCGTCTTCTGCATTGGGCGATAGTATTTGTTGCAGTTTGTTTTTTCGGTCGGCTTCATTCAGGGTTATTTGGTCGTACCTGGGCGTCACATTGCGTTTATTAGGAAACATCCATATCTGCAAAAATTTCACCTGCCGGTCTTTGTTCTTGTTATACTCGCTATGGTATATGCCTGTGCCTGCGCTCATCACCTGTATGTCGCCATACTTTATCACGGCAGTATTGTTCATACTGTCTTTATGTTCCAGATCGCCTTCCAGCGGTATAGATATTATTTCCATGTTGTCGTGTGGGTGTCGGCCAAACCCCATGCCGGCCTCTACCCTATCGTCGTTCAATACCCTCAATACGCCAAAGTGCATTCTTTCGGGATTGTAATAGTTTGCAAAGCTGAAGGTGTGGTGCGAATCGAGCCAACCATGATTTGCGTGTCCTCTTGTACCTGCTTTGTGCAATACTGTGCTTGCCATAATTTTTGAGTTTGAATTTGGTAAATGATTAAAACCTACAACATCGGTACTTTCAATCGGATCAAGTTCTTTTAGTTCTTCTATTTCGTTGGCCAACGCGCCTATTACAGATGCGCTTGCCACAAATATTCCGGTTCCTAAAAGTCCCTTTTTTATGAAATCTCTTCTGACCATTATTGTTCGTTTTCTTATGCAAATATCGCATTGCCAACACCCCGTTTCCAATAATGTACATTATGAAATCTGCTTAATGTAGGTTAATAATGTGTATACTAACGGGCATTGTTGCGCATTTTGCTTAAAAACTCCGGAGTAACGCCTATATATGCCGCTATCTGCTTCTGGGGTAATGCATTGATCAACGTAGGGTAAATGGTGCAAAAATTTGCATATCGCTCTTGAGCTGTCAGGCTCATGCTGTCTATAATGCGTTGCCGGTAAGCCACCAACGATTTTTCTGTTATTATTCTGAAAAAGCGTTCGAATTTTGGTATTTCAGTATACAGTTTTTCCTGTTCGCTTTTAGATAGTAACACTATTTCAGTGTCTTGAAGCGCATCTATATTCAGTTGACCCGGCTTCTGCGCTATCAGGCTATACATATCGGCTATCCACCAGTCGGGCGGCGCAAACTGCAAAACATGCTCAATGCCGTTGTTATCTATGGTATACCCTCTTAGGCAGCCGCTCAACACAAAAGCCGAAAATTTGCACACCTCATTCTCATGAAGCAAAACCTGCTTCTTTTTTATTTTTTTTGTTTGCAACACAGACAAAAAATGCTGTTGTTCCTGCGGTGTAAGGTCGATGTGCTTCTGTATGTTGTCGAGTACAAGCTGCAATTCCATTTAGCAAAAGTAAGCTATAGTTTCAGGTAGTAACAGCTGTATTGCCGACACAGGCAGCGGGTAAACGGCTACCGCCTGTATTTCCATATACTCGCCATGCTCGTGCTTGCCACAAGCGCTATGCCGACAATAAGTAAGAAGCCAAAACTTGAAAAAAAGCGCAGGTACGGCTGAACTTCTGTAGAAATTTTAGCGAAGTTCTGGTTACTACTTATGCCCAAAGATCTTATTACCCCCGCCGCCAACAGCGATATCCAAAAGAAAAATAGAGAGCTATGTATGGTTTTAAGACCCAATTTTAGTTGCTGTTTAGCTTTTGCAGTTAGTTGTTTTTCTATCATATATACTACGCAACCCATAAGTAGCAGCGTGTTAATACCTATGGTGGTCCCCATAGCGTGGGCTACTGTAATTTGTGTGCCGTGAGTGTATTGGTTTATTGCCGGTACAGACATGGCTATGGCCAATACTAAATTGATCAATACCCATGCATCGGCTTTTGTCAGAAAACTGTGTGTTACCTCATAGTCGGTAGCCAATTTCTTTTTGAACGTTGCCGACCACGTAAGTAATATGTTTGCCAGCAATACCAGTTCGGTCATACTAATTATATAGGCTATTTGTTTTATTGCCGGATTCGCGGGTACTACATAGGTATGATGTCCCCAGTTGAACAGCAGATTAGTTAGTCCTAAAAAGTAAAATGCAAACGATTTTTTGTCGCGGCCTATAGTTTTATCATCAGTTACCTGCTCCATTACATACATAGCCGTGCCATAAATTAGCATGTTCCATGAGCCTACCATGCTGCCGTTAGCCTTCCACTGCACAGTAATGTCTCTAATAATATTAGTATTAAAGTAAGGCAACAGCCATAGTTGCGCTTCCGTAATGGTGATCAGAAAAAACAGGATACCCGTGCACCACATCCAAAAATATACAGGAGCTTCAGCGAGGCGAGGTTGCAGAGTTTTGAAAAAGTTAACTGCAAGTAATAGCCAGTAGCTAATGATAATTACTACTATCCAAGGAGGGAATTCAAGATATTCCCTGCCTGAAAAATGACCATTAAAAAAACCAACAACGATAATAACAATTGTAATAACATGTAGCGCCAAATGTATAAGCGATAGTTGTTTTGAAAAAAGCGGTCTATTAGCAACCTTTGGTATTATGGAATAGATAAGTCCGGAAATGCACGCAAAAATCCAGTTGATAGCGAGAAAAACATGTAGCGGGCGCGTTTTCTGAAAAGATAAATTATCTGCCAACAACTGAGGGAAAAGATATTGAAGGCTGGCTGTAAAACCGAACGAAATGCTTAGTAATAGGCAGGAAAAACCAAGAATGATAAATGCGCTACCAACTGGCAAAGAGCGGACCTCATTGTTCTGTTCCATATTTTGTATCGTTTATATATTGAAGGTAGGCTACGATATCATTGGTGTTTTTATCCGTAAATCGAAAGTTGGGCATTCGGTTTCCTCCCGCTTTCAATATTCCTTTGGCATATTGTGCGCCTCTGTTTTTGTCGCTTGTTATGGTTGTAAGGTCCGGCCCCATGTACCCTCCAAGCCCATACAGTTGATGACACGACTGGCAATTATACTCATGCCACAGTTTTCGCCCTTCTGTGGCATCGGCGCTCATGGGTATATTACATTGAGTACCGTTGGTATATACCCAACTGCTATATAACGCATACATACAAAATAGCAGCAGGGAAAGTGCAATTTTTTTCATATAATACAGATTGTAAAATGCAGCGTATATACTATTGTAGTAGCAAGCTGGTATTATAAATGCATTATTTACTCCTTTTTAGCTTGCGGCATTGCCAGCATAAAGATGCCAGAAAATAGCATTATGGCTATGCAGAACAATATTTCGTTGATAAATGGCACCATAATATAACCCATAGCCGCACTTCCCTGCACCATCAATGCCAGTTCGTTGAGTATTACCGCAATGATAAAAATGGTTATGCCTGTTTTGCTTGTCTTTGTTTCAGAAAGTTGGCCAATGTGCATAGTGTAGCCAAGGATAAATAGAGTAATAACGCCAAGTAATACAAGATGCAGATAACCAATAACAATGGGTCTAAAACCAAAGGTGATGACGCTGAGCGAAGGTATAGTAGAGCCAAGCTGCAACAGTAACTTGATAGTTAGCGCCACTAACGATAATAATATAACACGATACGGAGCTAGATGCATGCCTTTCTTGAGCTCAGATCTATTGCTCCATATCAATCTAACAGCCCACGCCCAGGCTACTACCTGCGCTATTGCAGATGCTACCACCAGTAGGTATAGCGCTGTTGGCATGGGCATCCACAATGCAGAAAGAAAATATGCTGGCACACAAGCCAAAGCAAAAAGCAGGTATATGGCGCGCAGGTTGCGGGTGTTTAATCCTATTTGTTCAAGTTTATCAAATAGCAATCCTAACACTACAAAACTAAACCAGCCGTTGTACTGAAAATGAAGAAAAAAGTAAACTGCTGCCAAATACCAGTTTTGGTGCATGTTTTTGGTGGCCATCATATAGGCAAGCGAAAAAGCGCCAATAGATGAAATTGCGTTGAAAACTACAGCGGCCTTAAACCAGGAAAAAGCAACCTTGCGAGCTGGGCAGCGTTTGATATCGGCCCATAAATAAAATGCAAAAAAATAGGATATTATTAGCGAGCAAGTGGAAAAGAAAATGGAAAACAATCCATAACCCTGTACCGGGAAACTAAGCAACATGCCGTAAGCGCAAACGAGGTTGCTAACCAATATCCAGTTATAGCGTTTGAACAAGTCTCTGCCGCTTGCCTCGGCTACTTTTGCCACAGTTAGCGCCATAAGCGCCTGTGTTACCCAGCCGCTGAATGCAAAATGCGAATGCCCGTGCAGCAGGTGCTTTTGATCGATAAATGGAAGAGAAAATGCAATTTTATACCTTAGCGCTACCCCAATAGCCGCAACAATTGCCAGATTTGCGAAAGCAATTTGAAGCCATTTTTTCAAGTTCATCTATTCCTGATTTAATTGCAAAGCAACTAAACCGGACACTTTCGCATTATGACTGGAGTCATATTACCCCAATATACCTTTCCTTTTCTGATATTGATCTGTCCGCGTTCGTTCATACTTCTCATGGTTCTAATCACGGTTTCCACACGCAAGCAGGTCATATTAGCAATTTGTTGCCTGGTTAGTTTTATCTTTCCGCAATGCTCGCAAAAGTTATGTTTTGTTTCTTTCAGGTAAGATATCAGCGATGTTATACGTTCTTCGGGTTCATTATGCATAAATTCTTTAAGCATAAAAAACTTAAAACGCAGTCGTTGCGCAAGCAGTTTCGAAAATGCAAACTGAATTTCGCCATGCTCTATGAGTAATTGGTGAAAGGTCGATTCATGCAACTTTATAATCACACAGTCTTCATCGGCTATCGCTGTTGCAGCATACAAGCCCCCGTCGAATAATGGTAGTTCGCCAAAACACTCGCCGGGTTCAACCATTGTCTGCAAATATTCTTTCCCGTCGTCATTAATGTTTGACCACCTTACTTTACCGCTTACAAGTTGATAATAAAAGTTACATCTGGTTCCTTCCATAAATATCATCTCACCCTGACCAACTTTCTTATACACTGCCCCTAAAGTGAGTAACAGATCGATGTCAATCATCATATGCTAAGTGTTTGTGAAGGTTAAAAGTAGCCAAATATAGTAGATATGTTTATGATAGTAGGCAGTAGAAAACCTGATTAGAATCATGTTGTTTGAGTATTGATAAGTGTAATATCTTGAAAGCCTTTACTGTCAATGGTTTTAGCCATTTGTTGCCATATATACGCCATCCGATAGAGACGCTGAAAAATACTAAGTTTTTGCATTTATGATTGTACGCATAAAAGGTCGTTTGTGCGTGTTCTAATCTTGCAGTATCATATTGTTAACCAACAATTCATTGACATGAAAAAAGTAATGTTTTTATCAATTATTTGTGCAGCCCTTACTGCATGCGGAGGAGCTAATAATGAGTCTGCAAAAACTCCGGGATCGCCAGAAGGCGCATCAGCCCAACAGGAAGCCTCTGCAGAAAAAAAAGAAGCTAACGGAAATCCCTCTTACGACCCAAATCGTGGCGAAGGTAAATTTAAGCATGTAGACATTGGCCCGGCGCTGATACCTGCTATGGCCGACAACGGTAAGAGGATAGCAGATGTAAAGTGTGGAAGCTGCCATAAAATGACAGACGAAAAATTAGTAGGTCCGGGCTGGAAAGGCGTAACGACCAGATATACCGCAGAGTGGATAATGAATTTCGTGACCAATACCGACGAAATGCTTAACAAGGACCCAAAAGCTCAAGCCCAGCTGGAGATTTGTCTTGTAAGAATGCCCAACCAGAACTTGAGCGACGACGATGCCCGCGCACTGTATGAGTACATGAGAAAAAATGACGGCGTCAAATAATCTAAAGCAGTCAATACAATAACGAATTTAAAAACAACAATTTATGAAAAATCTAAGGTATGGCCTCGTAATTGGCGCAGCGGCGCTGGCAATCGGAATTAACTCATGTAAACCCAAAAATGCGGTAAGCGCCGTTACCGGAGACGCATCATCAAAAGCATATGTAGCCCCCGGTAAGTACGATGAATTCTATAATTTTTTATCCGGTGGATTTAGTGGGCAAATGTCGGTTTATGGTTTGCCGAGCGGTAGGTTACTGAGGGTTATACCTGTTTTCTCTGTAGATCCTGAAAAAGGATATGGCTATAGCGAAGAAACAAAACCAATGCTCAACACATCGCATGGTTTTGTGCCATGGGACGATTTGCACCACCCCGAACTGTCGCAAACAAATGGCGAAATTGATGGTCGCTGGATATTTGGTAATGCAAACAATACGCCGCGCGTAGCAAGAATTGATTTATCAACATTCAGAACATCTGAAATCATCGAATTGCCCAACAGCGGCGGTAACCACAGCTCGCCTTTTATTACCGAAAATACAGAATACGTTATAGCCGGTACTCGTTTCAGTGTGCCGCCAGATAATGCTAATGGCGATGTAGCAATAAACACCTACAAACAAAACTTCAAAGGTTATATCAGTTTCATCAGCGTAGGTAAGGAAGATGGCAAAATGGACATTTCTTTCCAATTAGAATGTCCGGGCGTAAACTTCGATCTATCTCACGCAGGCAAGGGCAAATCGCATGGCTGGTTCTTCTTTAGCTGTTACAACACCGAGCAGGCTAGTACTTTGCTTGAAGTAAACGCATCACAGCGCGATAAGGATTTCATAATGGCTGTGAACTGGAAAAAAGCAGAAGAATACCTGAAAGCAGGCAAGGGCAAAAAAGTAGCTGCAAAATATGCACACAATACATACAGCGAAAAAACACACACAGCTACATCTGAAATTAAAACAGAAGTTACTGTGCTGGATACCCGCGAACTTAAGGACATATGCTATTTTATTCCCTGTCCTAAGTCGCCGCACGGTTGCGATGTCGACCCATCTGGTGAATATATAGTAGGTAGCGGCAAGCTCGCAGCGTTGATTCCGGTTTTTAGCTTCGATAAAATTCAAAAAGCTATTACTGACAAGGCATTTGAAGGAGAGTTTGAAGGTATACCTGTTATAAAGTATGATGCAGCCTTGTATGGCGAAGTTAAAAAGCCGGGTCTTGGCCCTTTGCATACCGAGTTTGATGGTAAAGGAAATGCATATACTTCTATGTTCGTATCAAGCGAGGTGGTAAAATGGAATATTAAAGATCTTAAAGTTGTAGACAGAGGTCAAACTTACTACTCTGTTGGTCACTTATGCGTTCCTGGTGGAGACAGCAAAAAGCCTAATCCAAAATACATGATCGCGTACAACAAAATTACCAAAGATCGTTATTTGCCTACCGGACCAGAATTAGCTCAAAGCGCACAGTTGTTCGATATCAGCGGTGAAAAAATGCAGCTTATCCTCGACTTCCCAACTATCGGCGAACCACACTATGCTCAGGCAGTTGCCGCCGATGTTATTAAAAATCGCTCTGTGAAATTCTACAAAATAGATGAGAATGCTAACCAATATGTATCTAAAGGCGAAGGCGCTACAAAAGTGGTAAGAGAGGGCAATAAAGTTCATGTTTACATGACGTCTATCCGTTCTCATTTCTCTCCAGATAATATAGAAGGTATCAAAATGGGCGACGAGGTGTATTTCCATGTTACCAATTTGGAGCAAGACTGGGATGTTCCGCATGGTTTTGCCATAAAAGGCGCTTTGAATGCTGAATTATTGATTATGCCCGGCGAAACACAAACTTTAAAATGGACGCCAGACAGAGTAGGCATCTACCCAATGTATTGCACAGACTTTTGCAGCGCGCTGCACCAGGAAATGCAAGGTTATGTAAGAATTTCTCCGGCAGGTAGCAATGTGCCATTAACATTTAGCACAGGCAAAACGCAAGCTGCTACCGAGGAGCCAAAAGCAAAATAAGTAACAAAGAAAAAATAAGTAGTTACGATTATAGTGCAATTCGGCTTACCCTACAGAGCAGTAAGTTCTGAAAAGGTAAGCCGAATCAATTTTAGTATTACCTCAAAATGAAATGTTGTGAAAAAAGAATTATTGAGTAATTGGACACGCGTTTTGATGGCGCTTTGCGGACTAAGCTTATTAGCCGTGCTTTTCTTCCCTATCTGGCGGATAGATTTAGATGCGCCACAGTATCCCGAAGGACTTACATTGAAAATTCATGCTAATGGTATTCACGGGAACATTGACATTATCAATGGTTTGAACCACTATATAGGTATGAAAACCTTGCATAACGCAGATTTTCCAGAATTTTCTATTCTTCCCTATTGTATCGTATTCTTCGCAATCTCCTTTCTATTAGTTGCGATTACAAAAAGCAGAAAAATATTTTTTGGCGTATTCTCCTTATTTGTGGCGTTCGGCATTATAGCAATGGTGGACTTTTGGAAGTGGGAGTATAATTATGGTCACAATCTCGACCCTCATGCTGCAATAGTGGTGCCTGGTATGGCTTATCAGCCGCCACTTATTGGTTTTAAACAATTACTGAATTTTGGAGCCTACTCCTTTCCTGATATCGGAGGATGGATTTTTATAGGTTGCGGCGCAATCGCGTTGGTGGGTGTGATAATAGAATGGAGAAGAAAAATATCAATAAAAAAAGCATTACTAACTGCAGCATGTTTATTCGCAGTTAGCTGCTTAAGTAGCTGCAATGTAGAACCAGAAAACATAGTATTGGGTAAAGACAATTGCAGCTTTTGCAAAATGACTATTTCAGACCCAAGATTTGGGTCGGAGATAGTTACTAATACGGGTAAGATTTTCAAATTCGACGACATACTTTGCATGAAACACTTTATGCAATCAACACAAATAGATTGGTCAAAGAACAAACGAATCTATTTTGCCGATTATTGCGGGGCTCATGGTCTGGTACCTGTAGGCGAAAGTCATTTGTTAAAAAGCAGCGAATTGAAATGTCCGATGAATGGCGGTCTTGCTGCCAGCGCCAACTACGATAGTTTGAATATTTTAAAGGCTTCTTTGCAAGGCGCAATAATAAAATGGGAAGAAGTACAATGAGAACACTGCTCATTAGTTGCGCTTATCTGTTATGCAGTTGCCTTGTCCGGGCAAAAACGCTGATGGTAGGCCCGAATTCCGATAACAAGACTATTACTGCGGCTGTAGCTCTATCTTCTTCTGGCGACTCAATTTTGGTAGCGGCTGGTAGATATAAAGAGGG
Organism: uncultured Flavipsychrobacter sp.; assembly: GCA_964561325.1. Lineage (GTDB taxonomy): Bacteria > Bacteroidota > Bacteroidia > Chitinophagales > Chitinophagaceae > Nemorincola. The sequence continues at coordinate 7,314 of CAZLPE010000082.1, read as the reverse complement.
CAACCTGATAATAGATAAGACCATATCTCTGATTGGCATAGGTATGCCAACTCTGGATGGAGAAAATAAATTTGAGAACCTTTCTATCAAAGCGGACCGCGTTATCGTTAATGGTTTCAAGATTTGCAACTCCGGAATTTCGAGCATTACTGATTTTGCAGGAATAAAAATTTACAATAAACGGGGCGTAGTGGTGGTAAATAATATTATCGAAGATTGCTTCTTTGGTATTTATTCGCAATATGGCATAAGCTGCATTATTAAAAACAACAAACTTATAGCCCACCAGGTACAGGAACAACGAAGCGGCAACGGTATACACTGCTGGAAAAGCGATAGTATGCAGATTGTGGGTAATTCGGTAACCGGCCATAGGGATGGTATATATTTCGAATTTGTCACCAATTCCATAATCTGGCGAAACAATTCATTTAAGAATATCAGGTACGGACTTCATTTTATGTTTTCTAATAGCGATACCTATGCTGCAAATATTTTTGAAAACAATGGAGCAGGAGTCGCAGTGATGTTTTCTAATCAGGTGAAAATGTTTCATAACTATTTTAAAGAAAATTGGGGCGACGGATCTTATGGAATATTGCTAAAGGAAATTTCGGACAGCTATATACACGGCAATTCATTTGAACGGAACACAAGCGGCATATTTATAGAGGGGGCGAGCAGAATTGAAATGTATAATAACAGGTTTGTTAATAATGGCTGGGCGCTGAAAATACAGGCAAGCTGCATGGACATTAAACTGAAACACAACAATTTTATTGGCAACACTTTTGATGTTGGTACAAATGGTTCGCTTGTACTCAATAATTTCGACTATAACTATTGGGATAAATATGACGGGTACGACCTTAATAGAGATCGAATTGGCGATATACCCTACCGGCCGGTAAGTATGTATAGCATAATAATTGAAAAATACCCTCCGGCAATGATGTTATTCCGCAGCCTTATTACTGCGCTTATGGATAAGTCAGAGAAGATGGTTCCGAGTTTAACGCCGGAGAATTTGAAGGATAATCATCCGCTTATAAAACCCATGGTATTATGATAGAAGCAATAAACCTTAATAAGCGCTTTGGCAAATTGCACGTACTCAATAATGTATCTTTTTCAAGTGAAAAGGGAGAATGCGTAGCGCTTATTGGCCCAAACGGATGCGGCAAAACCACGCTCATAAAATGTCTGTTGGGGATGGTTGTTCCAGATTCTGGTTCATTGAAATTTAAAAATGAAAATGTCACAACCGGCTGGTCCTACCGGTCTATGATTGGTTATATGCCGCAAATTGGCCGTTACCCCGACAATATGAGCATTGGCCAGGTAATAGAGATGCTAACGGATATAAGAGGCCACCAAAGCCAGATAGACGAAGATCTTATTAGCGCTTTCGAACTGAAGAAATTATACCATAAACGAATGGGCAATTTGTCGGGGGGCACCATGCAGAAAGTAAGCGCTTCTATAGCGTTTATGTTCAATCCCGAAGCCTTGATACTTGATGAGCCCACAGCGGGGCTTGATCCGGTAGCGGCAGAAATATTGAAAGAAAAAATATTGGCTGAAAAATCTAAGGGAAAACTATTCCTGATAACCTCGCACATACTTAGCGAACTCGATGATATAGTATCACATATAGTGTATATGCAAGAAGGCAACGTTATATTTTACAAATCTATACAGGAGCTGAAGGAAGAAGTAGGTGAAACGAAACTAACCAGAGCTATTGCTCACTTTATGAATAAAAACGGAAAATGAAGAAGATACTAAAATATATACTACTCGACATTTTGCGAAACAAAATTATAGTAGCCTACACTCTATTTTTACTGGCCATATCGCTTACTGTATTCAGCCTCGAAGATACCTCTCAGAAGGGCTTACTAAGCTTGCTCAATCTTATTCTGTTCATTGTGCCGCTTGTAAGTATTATTTTCTCTACCATTTACATCTACAACAGCGCCGAATTTATAGAACTCCTGGTTAGTCAGCCTATAAACCGAAAAAGTATTTGGCTTAGTTTATTTGGGGGGCTTGCAGGCGCGCTTACTTTGGCCTTTATTGTTGGGGCAGGTATTCCTACTCTGCTATTCGAACCCTCTGCTACCGGTCTAACAATGGTTGTTATGGGGGCGCTTATCACAGTTATATTTGTATCTATCGCCATGCTCGGCGCTGTAAATACCCGCGACAAAGCCAAAGGGATTGGTCTGGCCATTTTGTTATGGCTTTATTTCTCACTCGTATTCGACGGCATAGTATTGTTCCTGTTATTTCAGTTTGCCGACTATCCTATAGAAAAAGCAATGGTTGGTGTAAGCGCGCTTAACCCTATTGACCTTGGGCGTATTTTAATCCTTCTAAAAATGGACGTTTCGGCGCTAATGGGTTATACCGGCGCAATTTTCAAGGACTTTTTCGGAACTGAAAAGGGATATATTATTTCGTTAGCTGTTCTATTACTTTGGGTAGCGCTACCCTACTGGTATTCAATTAAAAAATTCACTCGCAAAGATCTATAATTATGAAAACAGACATTCTTGGAAGATCAGAATTGGAAGCGTTAATTAGTGCGTTCTATGAAAAGGTGAAAGTAAATCCTGTTATTGGATCCATTTTTAACCATGTTAATTGGGAGCGACATTTACCAATTATGTATGGATTTTGGGAAAATACGCTCTTTTACACCGGTGGTTACCTGGGTAATCCGTTAAAAACACATCAAGCGCTCAATAGAAAAAATCCGCTTACCGAACAGCACTTTAATGAGTGGCAGCGCCTTTTTGTAGAAACCGTAAACGATATGTATGAAGGCGAAAAAGCTGAATTGGCCAAACAAAGGGCAATTAGTATTGCTACTGTTATGCAAATAAAGATTGCTTAAACAATCTTTCCCAATAATCGAAAGTATGGATTAGGGATACTAAATAAGGGCTGCAAAATGCAGCCCTTATTTAGTATAAATTGTAATTTAGTTTATTTTTTAGCGGGTGGTAGCAACACGCCGTCAATGACATGGATTATGCCGTTTGAAGCAGGTATAGAGGCTACAACTGTAGCAGTGCCGTTTACTATTATTTTTCCGTCTTTTTTAGATATAGTGATGTTCCCGCCATTTACCTGACCCAATGTCTGACCATCCTGCAGTTGTTCTGGTTTATATACGCCTACCGAAACGTGGTATTGTAGTATATCTGCAAGATCGTCTTTTTTCTCAGGTTTTAGCAATCCTGCTACTGTGCCGGAAGGTAGTTTGTCGAATGCTGCATTGGTAGGTGCAAACACTGTAAAAGGTCCTGCGTTACTCAATACATCAACCAGTTCGGCAGCCTTTACTGCTGTAACCAGCGTTGTATGATCTTTACTACCAACGGCTATTTGTACTACATTTTTCTGCGACGCTTCGTCTTGAACAGCAGACTGTCCAGCGCCTGAATTTTGCGATGTAGGCGCTTGCGCCGCTGATCCATTATTCGCGTTATCATTGTTTTCGCAAGCCGTAAGCCATAAGCAAAGCGAACAAATAACTGGCAATGCAATTCTTTTCATAAAACTAATTTGATTCGTGAACAATTAATTATTCTATAAAAGTAATACCCTGAATAGCAGTCATTTATGACTGCAATCACATCTGTTGGGTAAATTGTTAAAAGGCGAAAATTATTATCGTTTCACTTTGGTTTATGACTATGCACACAAATGCCGACAGCAATAAACTGTTATTTTGCTATCAACAAAACAACAGTTTTATGAACCTGATACAAGAAATAGACAATGATTTAACAATTGGTAAAATTGTGGCTATAAACTACAGAACCGCTGAAGTATTCAAAAAGTATGGAATAGATTTTTGCTGCAAAGGCAATAGGTTGCTTTCCGATGTTTGCACTGAAAAAAATCTTAATTATGAAGCTGTTCTGGATGAGGCAATGTCAAAATTGACCGAAAATGAACAGATTGGCGCAGAACAGTACAAAGAGATGCCCATTGATGAATTGGCGTTGCACATAGAACGTCGTCATCATACCTATGTAAGAGAAAGTATACCTATTCTAATGGCGTACCTGAATAAAATAAACAAGGTGCATGGCGAGCGGCACCCCGAATTAAATGAACTCTATATACAGTTCGAGAATTGTGCCAACGAACTTACTCATCATATGGTAAAAGAGGAAACAATTTTATTTCCCGCCATCAAGCAACTCGCGAGCGCCATCAGGGACGATGCAGCAGTTGTCAAGCCATTTTTCTTTGGCACTCTCAACAATCCAATAAACATGATGAAGCACGAACATTCTACCGAGGGTGATCGTTTTGCGAGAATGGCTGAAATAACTAATAATTTTACACCACCAGAAGATGGCTGCACTACCTACCGGGTAGCATTTCAGAAATTACAAGAATTTCAAAACGATCTGTTTTTGCATATTCATCTGGAAAACAACATACTGTTTCCGCAAGCGTTAGAAATGGAAGAGAAAATTCGTAGGTAGTGAATAGCTATTGCTCCGTTACGACTGGTGCATACGCGTTAGGATTGAGATTATAGCTACTGAACTATTTAATATCCAATGGATTGATTAAACTACTCATAGTCTGTAAACCCTATTTCTTTTTATATCTTCAATCCTAATATCACCTGACTGCACTCCACTCCATCAAATTCAGCTACATGCGGTAAAAATCCCCATTTCTCGAACCCAAATTTTTCCAACAGTTTTATACTGGCTACATTCCGGTCTATTACTACAGCCAGAATTGTTTTCAGTTCAAGCGGTTGTTTACAGTATTCTATTGCGTATGCAAGTAGCTGACTTGCAATGCCTTGCCTATGATGATCTTCATCAATAAAATAACTAATTTCCGCCGTGTTGTCGAGCGCAGCCCTACCTGGTCTATACGGCGAAACGGATAACCAGCCTGCTACCCTACCGCCTGCTTCGAAAACAAACATAGGGTATTTGCTATCTAAATAGAACGCCAGCCATTTGGCGCGCTCTTTAGATAGCATTGGCGTAGTGTATCCGGTTTTGAATTTGGCAGATATTGCTTGATTATAGATGTCTATTATCCTTTCTAAGTCATCACGATTTGCGCTTCGTATCATGGTGGAGCGGATTAAATATTTAAATCTTAATATTCTCAGCGCTATCCCTCATTTCGCATATCACTTCATTGCCTTTTTCAAACAGCGGATACCATGCCGACGACTTATCTTCCATGTATATTACTTGTTCTTGCGCGGCAAATTTTCCTTTATTTGTGAGAAAATAAAATCTTACGCACTCCTTCAAAGGCACATCATCGCCGGCCACAGGTATGGCGCGACCAAGGTATTCTGCAGCGCTTGTTACAAAACCGATGGCCAGATTTCCTACCTTCGGATTTTTTCCTCCACCAGTTATTTTCTCATTCGTGCTCAGATACATATTTGCAGCGCCGTTTATATAGGCAGCAAGCGTTACTACTACCTCACCTATGTTCCAATCCATTACCACACCATAAATAAACGTTTGGCTATCAGGCACTTTAAGCTTCAGGTCTGTAGCTGAAACATTCAGCGCAAGCGTTCGTAATCCATTATACGAATCTACAACCGGTTGCTCCACTGTTTGTTTTAGCAATTCTTTTTGTTGTCTGTTTTTTCTGAGAATATAGATGATAACTCCTGTTTGCAATATAATGGCAACTATATATAGCCAGTAATTGGTCTTTTCGTCGGTAGCGGCAGTATTTGTTTGCAACAACAAAATGTTCAAAAATAAATTGCTCATGGCTTTTTTTGTATTTAGTAGAATGGGTAAATGTACAACGTGTTGGCAACTAACTGACTCGGCACTATTTCACTTTCTGTGCAATATACTCCTGAAACTCTACGATTCCGGCGTTTGCAGCTTTTTTTAGCGCTTCCAGTCCTTTTACTTTATCCTGGCTCACGCCTTCTCTGCCTTCATATAGTATTCTACCCAAGCTACCCGCAGCGTTCAAATTGCCTTTATCGGCTGCTACCGAATAGTGTTCTACTGCTTTTTTATAATCCTGCTTAGCTCCTTTCCCAAATTCAAACAATATTCCCAAACGGTAGTTAGCGTTTACATGCCCTTGTTCTGCTGCATGTTCATACCAATGTGCCGCATCATGAAAATTCTGTTTTACATCGCCAACGCCGCTTTCCAGTATTTGCCCCATTAAATATTGCGCAAGAACATTACCTGATTGGCCAGCCTTTGTAAACCACTTTACCGCTTCAACCGGGTCTTTTTGCAAACCTCCAAAACCAAAAAAGTACATCCGGCCTAAATTGTTCTGTGCTATTGCGTCGTTGGCTTCGGCTGCTTGCTTGTAGTATTTCACAGCTTCTACCGTATCAGGGGTAACGGCAATTCCGTGTTCATATATCCAGCCCAGCTTGCCCATAGACATTATGTTTTTAGCTTCGGCTCCTTTCTTAAACCATTTCAGCGCTTCCTCATCGTTTTTCTGAACGCCCAATCCCGCCTCGTATATACGTCCTACATTCAGATAACCATATTCATATTTGCCTTCTGCAGATTTTCTATACCATTTTAGGGCTTCAGCATAATCTTGATTTGTACCGCTGCCTTGTTCATACATATTGCCAAGGTTGCATTGGCACCTTGCGCTGCCCTTGTTAGCGCTTATTTTATACCATTTGATCGCCTCAAAATTGTCTCGTTTTACCCCCTGTGCGTTTTCATACATATAGCCCAGATTGCACGCGCTTTCTGCGTCGCCGGCTTTTGCAGACTTTTCGTACCATTTTATAGCTTCTTCATATTTTTGCGGCACACCTAATCCAGCATAGTAAATATTTCCCAATTCCAATTGCAACTTAACAGACCCTTTTTCTGCCAGTTTTTTCAAAGAATCAACGTTGGTTTGCGCCCGTACTGCATATGCTGCAAATAGGCTAACAACAGATAATAGAATTGCTTTTTGCATGACTTCAATAATTTTCATAAAAATACGGTTTGCCGTGTAAAACTACAGTCGCCAACCGACCCACCGCTACCATCTGACACCTAAAAAATACGCGGGTATCAGATATTGGGCTGCAATAATATGCAGTTATCGGCAACAATCAAGTTCATGTTGTGCAGGTAGCTGATCTTATTGCAGTATTTTTGTACTTTATACTTACTATATGGGGAGATTGGCGTTTTTGTTAGTTGTAATGTTTTGTTTTTCAGACGTTTTAGCACAACCCAAATCAGATTCAGTTTTTAATGGCGTAGACACATCATCGCAGTATGTTACGCTCGATACTATAAAGGT
>CAZLPE010000081.1:12773-16576 GCA_964561325.1 uncultured Flavipsychrobacter sp. | reverse complement strand
CTACCTTAGCAATATGCCAGAAAAGAAACTCTTCCTCCTCGATGCGCTTGCGCTTATATATCGCGCTTATTATGCGCTCATACGCGCGCCGCGCGTTACCAGCAAAGGCAAAAACACCAACGCACAGTTTGGGTTTACTAATACCCTGCTCGAGCTGATAACTAAAGAAAAACCTACGCACCTCGCTGTGGTGTTCGACACGTCGGCGCCTACGGAGCGACACACAGATTTTGCCGCTTACAAAGCCAACAGGCAGGAAACGCCCGAAGATCTGCGCGCGGCCCTGCCCGATATCAAACGCATCATAAAAGGCTTCAACCTGCCGTGTCTGGAACTGGACGGCTACGAAGCCGACGACATAATTGGCTCGCTGGCGCTGGAAGCCGCAGATCTGGGCTATACCGTTTATATGGTGACGCCCGACAAAGATTATGGCCAGATAGTGCGCGAAAACATATTTATATACAAACCCGCTACCGGCGGCGACAAAGCCGAGATACTCGGCGAGAAAGAAGTATGCGAGAAATGGGGTATTGCGCGTGTAAGCCAGGTAATAGATATACTGGGGCTTATGGGCGATGCTGTAGATAATATACCCGGCATAAAGGGCGTAGGCGAAAAAACCGCCGCTAAGCTACTGGCCGAATATGACACGCTGGAAAACATACTGGCCAATGCCGCCAACATAAAAGGCGCAATGGGCGAAAAAATACGCAATGGCCGCGAAGATGCAATCATGTCGAAAAAACTGGCCACCATTATTACCAATGTTCCATTGCCGTTTCACGAAGAGGATTTTAGGGTAAAAGAAAAAGACAGCGCTGCCCTGACAGAGATTTTTAACGAGCTGGAATTCAGAACGCTGCTGAAAAGAATATTGGGCGATAGCGCTAAGGCCGATGCGCCTGCAAGCCCCGTGTCTACAGATCTGTTTGGCAACCCGCTACCCCAAAACAAAAACGCCTATGTGGCGCCTGCGGTAGCAGCTCCGGTTAGCAACCCTGCCGATGAGGTAGAACCAGATTATGCCGCCGGCAACCTGCTGGATATCGCCACAACTCCCCATGATTACCAACTGATACAAACGCCCGAAGAAATACAGGAATTGATAAAAACGCTTTCGGCGCATAAAGAAATAGCCTTCGATACCGAAACAACCAATATAGACGCTAATCTGGCCGATATAGTAGGTATGAGTTTTAGCTTCAGCAAAGGCGCCGGATATTATGTGGCTATGCCCGACAATAAAGACGAGGTCATAAATATACTAAACCAGTTCAAACCGCTGTTCGACGATGCAAGCATACTTTGGGTAGGGCAAAACATAAAGTACGACATGCTGATGCTGAAATGGTATGGCTTTGCCCTGGCGGGAAACATATACGATACCATGCTGGCCAACTATGTGATAGACCCCGACGGCAAGCGCAGCATGGATATGCTGAGTATGAAATATCTGGGCTACCAGCCGGTATCTATAGAAACGCTGATAGGCAAAAAAGGCAAAGGGCAACTATCTATGCGCGATGTGCCGCTGGAACAAGTAAAGGAATACGCAGCAGAAGATGCCGATATAACGCTGCAACTAAAACGTGCATTCGACCCCTTGCTGATACAAAATGAAGTAGGCGAGGTATTCAGGAAAGTGGAAAACCCACTGGTGCCGGCGCTTGTAGATATGGAGTACGAAGGCATAAATCTGGATGTAGATTTCTTGAATGCTTACAGCAAGGAACTGGAAACAGACGTGCGCAAGGCCGAAGAAAATGTGTATGCTCATGCCGGCGTAAAGTTCAATATAGGATCGCCAAAACAGTTGGGCGAGGTGCTGTTTGAGGTGATGAAGATAGATGCCGGACAAAAAAAGACGAAAACAGGGCAGTATGCCACCGGCGAAGAGGTGTTGCAAAAGCTGCGCCATAAGCACCAGATAGTAGAAGACATACTGGCCTACCGCGAACTGACGAAGCTGAAAAGCACTTATGTTGATGCGCTGCCCTCGCTTATCAATCCACGCACGGGCAGGCTGCACACCAGCTACAATCAGTCTGTGGCAGTAACGGGCAGGCTGAGCAGCAACAACCCCAATCTGCAAAACATACCTATACGCACCGATCGCGGCCGCGAAATACGCAAAGCATTTATAGCCCGAAACGCCGACCACCGGCTTATATCTGCCGACTATTCGCAAATAGAGCTGCGCATAGTGGCAGCCATTAGCGGCGACGAAGCCATGATACAGGCTTTTAAAGACAATAAAGACATACATACCGCCACTGCGGCCAAGGTATATGGCGTAGAAGAAAGCGAAGTAACTAAAGACATGCGCCGGGCGGCCAAGGCTGTAAACTTTGGCATCATTTACGGGCAGTCGGCTTTTGGCCTGGCAGAAAATATAGGCGTGAGTCGCACAGAGGCCAAGAATATTATAGACAACTACTTTAAGCAATACCCAAGCATAAAAAGCTACATGGACCGCAGCATAAACTTTGCCAAAGAGCATGGCTATGTGGAAACGGTAATGGGCCGCAAACGCTGGCTAAAAGATATATACTCCGCCAACTTTACGGTGCGCGGCTATGCCGAACGCAACGCCATAAACATGCCCATACAAGGCACTGCCGCCGATATGATAAAACTGGCCATGATAACCATACACCACGACCTGAAACATAGCGGACTAAAAGCCAAGATGCTGCTACAGGTGCACGATGAATTGGTATTTGATGTGCCGGTTGATGAAGTGGAAGCTGCGCAAGCCCTCATAAAAAACGGTATGGAGCGCGCTATGGAGCTACCCCATGGCGTACCCGTAAATGCCGAAACCGGAAGCGGTACGAACTGGCTGGAAGCGCATTAATAATTCAGGGCAATACAATTTTGAAACGTATACTGTACTACAGCGCCAATTGATGCGCTATACACTAAATGAGCCGCCATTTTCCAACGGCGGCTCATTTACTTATATACCTCAATAAAGCTAAACGCTACTTCCTAAAACTAATCTGACAACCTATCGACTTGGTTTCTTTTATAGTTACCTCTTTATTAGCCAGCAATTCGTCGATAGCCGCAGCTACATAGTGGTTAGTGGCCAGTTCCGGGTGTGCGCCGTTATCGTCTATGGCCCCGCTATATTTTATTACCCATTTGTCGTTTACTTTCCATATCACATAGGCATGCGGAGTTTTCTGGGCTTTAAAATCTTTGGCCACTTGCTGCGTATTATCGTACAGATAAGGAAAATTCATTTGTTCTTGCTTCGCTTTCAACACCATTTTTTCAAATGAATCGTCTTCGTAGTTAATGGTATCGGTAGAGCTAACAGCCAGAAGCGGCACGCCCTTGGCAGCGTATCGGGCGTTTAGTTCGTTCAGCCGTTTATAATACAGTTGGGCAAAAGGGCAATGATTGCAGGTGAAAACAATAACAAAACCCTTGGCGTCACTGTATTGTTTCAGCGACACCATAGCTCCGGTTACATTTTTCAAACTGAAGTCCTTTACCTCTCTTGGGCTTATAGCGGCAAAACTCAGCAACAACATTGCCGGCGCTATTGCCGCTATCCATAATCTGTTTACTATGCCTTGTTTCATCATCTTTTACTACTGCTCAATGTTTATTACAAACTAACGCGCTCAATAACGGTTAAACAAACCGCATCATCGGGCATTATTGCTTAATAAAATGCTTGGTAATTACTTTTTTAGTAGCCTCATCGGTAAGCTGTACAAAGTAGTTGCCCGGTGCAAATTTGCTGACATCTATACCGTCGGCAAGGTGCGGACGCGGCAACATATACA
>CAZLPE010000081.1:2697-12673 GCA_964561325.1 uncultured Flavipsychrobacter sp. | reverse complement strand
ATACCCAGGTAGTAACTGTCTTTCCAGCCCGACTCATAAGCATTTACCGGGCCGCTACTCCTCGATATTATTTTAAACTGTATGTCGTGTATGTGGAAGGAATGGCCAAAGACGTTGTTGTTTACCACTGTCCATTTTTCTACAGTATTCAGTTGCAAAGAATGGTTTATTGTTGCGAGATCAAAGTTGGCATGGTCGAAATAAAATGGCCTACCGGGTGTGCCGTCTGTTACGTTCAGCGTGCGGGTCACGGTAGCGTCGGCGGCTGTAAGGTAGGTATTGCTTACCAGGCTCGATGGCAATGCGGTAATAGCCCCGGTGGTGGCGGCGGCTACATTAATGTGCAGAATGTTGAAGTTACGGTTGTTGAGCAAACTCCCAAAGGGCCCTGTAGTCCCCGGTTCGCCGCCCGGCCAGCCAAGCGGAAAACCCGCATTGTAGGCCATAAGATCAATGCTCGACCCTACGGCGTCTCCGCCCAGGTTGACAAGTATTTCCACACGCTCGCCCACCAGCAGCTTCATTTTGGTCACTGGCACGGGTGCATCCAGCAGGCCGCCATCATTGCCTATAACATAAAACGTACGGTTATCGCTGAAGCCCAGATTATAGCCTCTTTCCATTTCTGCGTTGAGTATTCTTAGCCGCACATATTGTTTTGGCAGACTAACCTGTGGATTCATCGTACCATTTACCACCATGTAGTCGCCATAGGCGCTGGTAGAGGTAAAGGCATTACTACCATCGAAACTGCGGCTGGTGAGTGCAAGCGGTATGTCGTCTACGCCATAGGTACGCGGCAATGCCAGCGCTGCCTCGGCGGCATCGCGCACTATAATAAAGCCGCCCAATCCTTCAATCAGCTGCTTCTCAGTACTCATATGCAGGTGCGGATGATACCAGTAGGTCGAGGCATTATTGGTTACCTTCCAGTAGGGGCGCCATATTGCACCCGGCGGTATGGTTTGGTGCGGACCGCCATCCATCACCGCCGGCAGGTGAAAACCATGCCAGTGCAGGGTTGTTGTATCGTTCAGGTAGTTACGCACATTCATGTGCACACTGTCGCCTTTATTGAAAAACAGCGTAGGCCCCCAAAATGCGCCATTTATTCCGGCAGTGATCGTTTGGTTGCCTGTTCTGAACTGTACAAAACTATCTCTCATGTTCAGATTGAACGTTGTGCCCGATAATGTATCTGGTATATGTAGCGTATTGTATTGGCCATAACTCAGGCTCGCGCCCATGCCCATTGCCAGCCCCATAAATATTGACTTCCAATTCATAGAATTCTGTTTTTGTTATTAGACGTCTCTTTTATCTTTTCCCTTCGGTAGCGCGGCAATAAAATATTGCAATAGCTCGGCATCACACATAAAAAATGCCCGCACAGTTTTCTTTGCGGGCATTGTGTACAAATCAGATAACGAGTATTTATTTGGGTACCGAAACGCCCATTTTTTTGACCATGAAAAGCGAGATAACAATAATAATACCAATGGCGGCAAACAGACCGGCCATTATCATTTTGTACATTTTGTTTTCGGCCTTTATGTTTTTTATTTCTTCTATATGGCTTTGGCGCTCATTAATCTTGTTTAGCACATTTTCTATGCGCGCAAAAGCTGTTTCGCCCTTTATCACATAGTCGTATGCGCCATATTTCATACTGTCTACCGCTACTTCAATTTTGTCCTGTCCCGATAGCATAATGACCTGCGTAGATGGGCTCATTTCCTTAATTCTTTTCAGCACCTCAACGCCGTTTTCGGCATTGGGCAAATGTGAATTAAGGTGAAAGTCTAACACCATAACCGCGGGATTAAGATGCATTTCCTTTACTGCATCCTCCCCACTTTCAAATGTTTTTATTTTGTACTGAAAAAGACCGGAAATATGATCCTTCAGCATTTCATTCTGTATAGGTTCGTCGTCTACCAGAAATATATATTGTTCACTCTGTTCTAAAGCCATAAAATAGTTTCAATTCAGAAAAGTAATAGGAAAAATCCAAAATTCAAAATTCAAAACATAAAATTCATTTTAACTACTATAAATCAGCGGTTGCGCTCCTGTTATTGCAGTTTTCTCAGTTCGTCAAATGCCTTTTCGCACAATCTGTGCAGATTAGCTATCAACTGTGGTAGCGTGTCGTAGTGGGCAGTTGCTCCAGCCGACTGCTCAATCAAAAATATATTGCTCACATCCTCTTTCACACCCATGTAAGACAATTGTGGTTTCAGGGAGTGCGCTGCAATTTTTACTGCCTGATAGTCTTTTGCCGCCAGCGCTCTATCCATGCTTTCCAGCAATTTGGGCGCATTTACCAAAAACATACCTACATACTTTTGCTGTTTTTCTAAATTGCCTCCCGTAAATGTCTTGAGGAAGGTCATGTCTGTTACTATTTCCGGCAGTAGCGGAAAACTACGTTCTTCTTTCATTGGTTTATCTTCTTCCCGGCTACTCACCGGTATGTTATTGCCCATTACCTGGTCCATTTTTAATAATAATTCGTCGGCATTAAACGGCTTAGATACGTATGCATTCATGCCTATATCAAAATACTGCTGCACGTCTTCCTGCAGCACATTGGCGGTCATTGCTATTATTTTCACGCTGCGGTAGGGTTCAGGCAGCGTGTTGCGTATTAGTCGGGTAGCGGTTACGCCGTCCATTACAGGCATCTGGATATCCATCAGCACTACATCAAACATTTCGTTACGCACCCTGTCTACCGCCTCCTGACCATTTACCGCTACAAAAAACCGTATGCCGGGTATGGTGTCTCTCAGCGTATCCTCGGCCACCATTCGGTTAAACTCATTGTCTTCCACAAGCAGCACCTTCAATCTATTCAGTCTTTGCAGCGATGAATTGTCGAGCACTCCGGCAGTTTTGGTTACTTCCTGCACCTCAGCTTCCTCAAAGGGCACCAATGTGGTAAATGTAGTGCCTACCCCCAATTCGCTCTGCACAGATATTTCGCCGCCCATCAGCGTAGCCAGTTGTTTAGATATGGTCAGCCCCAGACCTGTGCCGCCAAATTTGCGGGTAGTGTCGGCTCCTGCCTGCGTAAAACTGTCGAATATCGTATCAACATATTCGGCGGCTATACCAATGCCCGTATCTATCACATCAAATTTCACCCACATTTTCCTGCCCTCCTTGCGCTGCAGCGTAGCTTTTACCTCTACAAACCCACGTTCTGTAAACTTTACTGCATTGCCTGCAAGGTTTATCAGTATTTGGTTCATACGGGTAGGGTCGCCGGTCAGGCGCTTGGGTATGGCGTCGTCTACCGACACCCGCAGCTGTATATGCTTTTCTTCCACCTTCAGCATCAGCATATCTTTTACGCTCTGCACCACTTCCTGCAGCGAAAAATCTATATGCTCTATAATTATTTTACCTGCCTCTATTTTAGAAAGATCCAGAATGTCGTTAATGATCACCAGCAGATTATCGGCCGACAGCTGTATGGCGCGCAGATACCTCAACTGTTCGTCTTTAGGCTCTTTAGCCAGCAGCAGGCGGGTCATGCCCACTATAGCGTTCATGGGCGTGCGTATCTCATGGCTCATATTGGCCATAAACTGATGCTTCAGAAAAGCGGTGCGCTCGGCCACTTCTTTTTCTTTTTGCGCCAGTTCTATCTGCTGCCTTATCTGCAGGTTGCGCACCTGATTGATGATGGTTTGCTTAAATATTTCCTCCTTCAGCTTCTCAAACGATTTCAGGTGATGAAACGCCTTAGGTATATCGCCCATCTTATCGTACAGAATAGATAGTTTTTCGTGCACGCTCATAATATCGTGTCGGCGCATATACTCGTTAGCCAGCGAATGCGCCATAACCATATGCTGTAGCGACTGCACATAGTTGCCCTCGTCCATAAACAAGCAACCCAGATAAAACTGACAGATGATCTGCACCTCGGCATTGCTTATTTTTTGCGCCTCCTGCAGCGCATGCGACAAGTATTTTTTGGCATGGCCGGTATTTTGCATCCGGTAGTACACCTTGCCCAGTCCGCTTTCTGCCATTACAAAGGCGGCGGTTTCTGGTTCAGACCGGTTAAGGTTTTCTTTAAAATAATGTAGCGCATCGCCATACTTCTCCATTTTAAAGTATATGTTGCCCAGCGTATTGTATATGTTCAGCAGTGTGTTTACGTTGTGTACGCGCTCAAAAATGGGCAGGCACTTCAGGGCGTATTCCAGCGCGCTATCGTAGTCGTTCAGGTCGTACAGCAGGTTGGAGATGTGCGATAGTATTACCGATTGGTAAAACTCATCGCCCAGTTCCACATTTATGGCCAGCGCTTTTTCGTAGTGCGACAACACATTGGCTAAGTCGCCCAGATCGCGGTATATATTACCGAGATAGTAGAGCGCAGTGGCCTCCATATTGGGGTCCTGCATTTTCTTGGCTATGGCCAGCGCTTCTTTCAGTACTTCTATGCCAGGCTCATACTCTCCTTTCAGCCGCTTACAAAAACCCTTCAGGTTCAGCCCTCTACCCAGACCCACCATGTATTGCAACACGCGCGACCGGTCTATAACATCGTTGGCCACTTGTATAGCGTGGTCTACATCAAAGTTTTTCACCTCTTCAGCTATAGCCAGCAATATGTCTATTCTGCCTTTCTCATCGTTTTGCTCTGCCAGTTTTTGCTGTAGTTCTTTGTAACGGGGCGTGTCTGTCATGTCTCAAAAATACTATTTGAACGGGAAATTAGTACATCGCTAATAGGAAATGTTTTTTAATGTGCTTTACATTCAGGCAATTACACATTGCGGCATTAGCTTTAGCCAAGCGACGCAAATGTAGTTGCAAAACAGCGGGATAATACTGATTATGGGCAGCAACCGCTGCGGCAAGAAGCATTCTACCCTGCAATATAACGGCCGATGATTTTTATGGCGCGCTCCGCAAGTAAGAAAACGCCCTTAGTGAGCGCCCTCAGCGCCGCCTGAAAGCGAATCAAAACATGCAACAAAACGCCTAAAAATCTCGGTTAACAACTAATTTAATTATTACATTAGCAGTATGGTATTGTTCACTTATACTAAAGGGCTTTTTATTAATAATTTAATCGTTTCCGCAAGCCGTCCTTATTGCCTGCCGAGCGCTATAAAATGGACACAATCAATTGCTTATCAATTTATTGCACAAATACCGCCGGGCGTTGCACAGCTAAACGCCTGCGCAAGCATGTCGCCCTCTTGTGTTGTTGACCGCCCGCTATATAATGCCTATTAATAAATGCCGACTGAATGAACGATAACCAAATAGTATTGGGAGTGCTGTTTACTACCTTGTTGCTTTTGCTACTGGTAGCCGGCATTTTTATATCTATTTATATGGCTGGCAAGCGCAGGCTGCAACTGGAACTGAATTACGAAAAAGAACTCCGTAAAGTAGAAACCGAAGTGAGCGAGCAAATGATGGAGCATTTTGCGCAAGAGCTGCACGACAACATAGGCCACACGCTTACGTGTATGCGGGTGGTAATTGAAAATAAAAAACTCGATCTGCCGGAAATGGAGCATACCTTTTTGCCCATAGAGGGGTTTCTTGAAGAAGCATCGCAACAACTACGCCTACTGAGCCGTTCGCTGAACACCGAATATATTGCCAACATAGGCCTTATTGCCGCTATACAGCTGGAAGTAGACCGCATAAACCAGCTACGCAGACAAAAAGTGCACTGGAGTTATGATGCCGACAACCTACTACTCGATCATAATCAGGAATTGATGACATTTCGTATTTTTCAGGAAATGATGCACAACTCTATTAAGCACTCGCAAGCCAGAAACATAACCGTATGGCTGGCGGGCAATACCGGATTTGAGCTTGTAGTATCCGACGATGGTAAGGGATTTGATGTGCAGCAAACAGAACAATCGCCCAAGGCGTCGGGACTGAAAAACATTCGTAAACGCGCCCTTATGGCCGGATTTACCTGTAGTATAGAATCGAACCCCGGGGCGGGCTGCCGCTACAGCATTGCACAAAACACCGCTAAGCCGCTAAACAACTAAACAACCACGCTATGCCAAACACCGCTAAAAATATTGTGCTGGTAGACGACCATGTAATAATAAGAAACGGACTTAAAGAACTGATTGCCAAACTGGGGCCGTACACCATAGTGGCCGAATACGACAATGGAAAAGAATTTGTAGCTGCGCTACCCATCGCGCCCACACCCGACCTGATAATCATGGATCTGTCGATGCCCGAAATGGACGGCGACGAGGTAATGGATGTACTGATACAGCGGAATATAGAGATACCGGTACTGATACTAACCCTGAATAATAATGAAAACAGACTGATCCGGTTGTTCAGGCAGGGCGTAAGGGGGTATCTGCAAAAAAACTGTACCGCAGCAATGATGAAGGAGGCCCTGCAAGAAATTTTTGCCAAGGGATATTACCACAATGAGCATATGCTGTTTGCGCTACGCGCCCAAGACCGGCCACCCAAAAAAACCGAACAGGAGCTGATACTGGAAAAACTATCTGTGCGCGAAAAAGAGTTTCTGAAACTGATATGCCATCCCGAAGAATATACCTACCAACAGATAGCCGGCATTATGCATGTGCAGCACCGCACTGTAGATGGCTACCGCGAAACGATATTTGAGAAACTGGGTATAAAATCGAAAACAGGGCTTGTGCTGTTTATACTGCGACACAAGCTAATGGATCATCTGGTGTAGCGACAGGTAGTTCAACCAAACGGCGCTCGATGCGTCATCGGGCTGAACTACCTTCATCTACTGTCGTTTTACATTGCAGCCTGTATCATTTGTTTACCAGCGGCATCACTTTTTGTCCTATCAGTTCTATAGCGTCCATTAGTTGGGTGTGCGACAATCCTGCATTATCCATCTGAAACGTGAAGCGGTCTATTCCGCCCAGCGCCTCGCTGTGGCGACGTATTTTGGCAGCCACTTCTTCCGGGCTACCTACCAGCAGCGCGCCTCTCGGCCCGTTTTGCGCGTCGAACTGGCTACGCGTTACGGGCGACCAGCCGCGCTCACGCCCTATACGGGTAAACGTTTCGGCATAACCTGGATAATAAGCCTCTACCGCCTCCTGGCTCGATGCGCCTACATAACCCAGCGAGTGCAGCCCTACTTTTAGCTGCTCGGGCGCAAAGCCTGCCTTTTTACCGGCGGCGCGGTACAAGTCTACCAGCGGCCTGAACCTGTGGGTTTCGCCGCCTATTATGGCTACCATTAGCGGCAGGCCCAGCTTGCCGGCGCGGATAAACGATTCGGGGGTGCCGCCTACGCCCACCCAAATGGGCAGCTTTTGCTGCAACGGACGTGGATATATAGCCTGATTGCGTAGCGGAGCTCTGAATTTGCCCGACCATGTTACCAGCTCCTCATCGCGTATTTGCAGTAGCAGCTCCAGTTTTTCGGTAAACAAGTCGTCGTAGTCTTGCAAAAGGTAACCAAAAAGCGGGAAGGCCTCCGTAAACGAACCTCGGCCTACTACAATCTCGGCCCGGCCTTTAGAGATAAGATCGAGGGTAGCAAAGCTTTGAAACACCCGCACAGGGTCGGCGGCGCTCAGCACGGTTACTGCGCTGGTTAGCGTTATGCGGCTGGTGCGCGCCGCGGCGGCGGCCAATATCATGGTAGGGGCGGCATCGAGAAACTCCTTACGGTGGTGCTCGCCTATACCAAACACATCGAGCCCCGCCTTATCGGCATGCTCTATACGCGCAAGCAGTTCGGCAAGCGCGGTGGCTGCATTGGCGCCGGCTGGCGCTGCCGCAAAACTATCAATCCCTATTTCCATAATATGCTATTTATCAGTAGCTATTGCAAAACTACGCTCTATTTGTCAATAGTCGTTTTAGGCTATCCAGCCGCCGGATAAGACTACCGCCTACCCAACAACAGCCGCCTTTTCAATATTTCGGCATCAGAACAACGTATTATAACGTCAAATAACGTAATAATAATCATTTCAACGCAATAAACCGTTAGATAAAGTAAAACACCTAAAAACAACACTAACTACCTACAAATAACAACCTGCAACTACCCGCCAACACCAAGGCAAGGGCGACAACTATATGGATTTAGTTTGTTTTGCAGCTACAGCTTACCGTTTTAACTGCCAATTATTAATCTTTATTTCAATTGTCATTTTTGTGTTTTATACCAACCAATAGATTACAGGCGAAGTCTTACAGTGAGCAAAATCAATCAATTGCATCAATTTTTTAGCATGAAAAATGTACTCTTTCTCTCGGTGCTCACTATTCTGTCTGCCTCTTTTCACAGCAATGCGCAGACCATTGCATTTTCAGAAAACTTTGAATCGGCTACGGTGCCGGGCCACCCGGCTGGCTGGAGCGAAACCCATGTGGGCAGCGGCCGCGGATGGGAAACGCACAAAGGCCCTACCCGACGACGGCTCACCGATGTGCGCCCACACACTACCTATGCTGTGGTAGACGACTATAAGTATTACCACAACAGCCCGGCCAAATACACATCGCCTACGTTTAGCCTGGTGGGGCTAACAAACCCCTATCTGTCGTTCGACTGCTCTTTCATGAAAATGTCGCCTCTGTTTGGCGCGCCCGGCGAACAGGCCTGGTTGGACTTTTCTACCGACGGCGGAGCCACCTTCACTACCATAGATACGCTACCCACCACGGGCGGCAACTGGACGCGGTATTACAAAAGCCTGACCGGCATAACGCCTACAGCCAACTGTAAAATGCGGATATGCTATGCCGACCTGCCGGGCCTATATGGCGAAGGCCTCTGCGGTGTGGCTATAGACGATATCATAGTGTACCAACCCGTAACAACCGATTTCAGCCTCGGCTGGACATTACCCGAATCGGGAACAGTAGAAAGTTATGTAAACGTAGGCGACAGCGTTAAGTTTTCGGGACTGGTAACCAATGCGGGCACAACAGCAGCAGCCTCATTTACCATCAACTACAAAGCTGGCGTCGGGCCGGTAGAATCGCAATTTTTCTCCACACCCTGCACAGGCTATGGCTTTACCTATTATACAGCGTTTGCCATACCGTACCGCGTAACGACCACCGGCCCGCAAACCGTAAAAATATGGATAACCGTGCCCGGCGATGCAAACCCCGCCAACGACACTACTACGGTTATTATAACCGGCGTTACGCCCGGCATACCTGTGAAACGCGAATTTATTGAAGATCTAACCGGCACATGGTGCGGATGGTGCCCGCGGGGCATTATATACATGGACTCGTTGTGGAAAGACGACTCCAACCATGTAAGCATAGTATCGGTACACTCCCAGATCAACAACGACCCTATGGCCAACGACAACATAGCCACCCGATCTTACGACACTTTTACGATGGCTAAAAGCAGCATGGGCTACCCATCGGCTATTGTAGACCGCCGCCGCTCGACCCCGGTACAGTATGGTTTCAGCGATTTCGAGAGCGATAAAAAACTGTTCGGGTTTGCCCACATGGGGGTTACCAAAACTATAACCGGCAGTACCCTGACCGCAAAGGCTACCATAAAGCCCGTGGCGCCGCTGACCGGCGACTACCGGCTGGAACTGATAGTAACAGAAGAAGATGTGTGCAGCACAGAGCCGCTTTACCATCAGGCTAACGCCTACAGTAGTTATCCCGACCCAATGTTTGGTTGCGGATACAATTTCAACGACTCCGCAAATATTATCCCTGCCGGACGAATGAAGTTTCATTTTGTAGCTCGCTACAGCATACCCAACCGCCTTGTAGACAAGCCCAATGGCGTAGCCGGCAGCCTACCCGCTACTATGCTGGCAGGATCTTACTACAGCTACACTTTTGCCCCCATAACTATACCCGCAAACTGGAACCCAGCCAAGCTGCGCTGCATAGTGGCCCTGATAGATAACAATATAGAAAGCCCCAACTATGGCTATGTGCTCAACACAGCCAACACCAC
>CAZLPE010000081.1:0-2597 GCA_964561325.1 uncultured Flavipsychrobacter sp. | reverse complement strand
TCGCTCACCACGGGCAACAACAGGGTATCGAAAATGCTGACCATTACTAAATAACCACTCCAACCACATAATAAATGGGGCTCGCCAGTATATGCTTTCGCAAACTGGCAGAGCCCCTTTGTTATTTCTGGCTACAGCGGCTTTTTACCCCCTGCAAGCGCTACACCCGCGCCCTCCAGGGTATCTCGGGCGCATTATTTATATGACTTATGTAGCGGCACAATACAAACAAAAAGTCCGACAGGCGGTTTAGGTATTGTATCACCAGCTCCGGTATTACCTCGTGTTGCTCTTGCATGGCCACGCATATACGCTCGGCGCGGCGGCATACGCAGCGCGCCACATGGCAGGTAGACGATGCCAGATTGCCCCCGGGCAGTATAAACGACCGCATCTCGGGCAGCGACTCATTCATCTGATCTATGCGCTCCTCCAGCCACGTTACATCGGCATCGTGCAGATCGGGCAACTTCATTTTCACCTCCTTGTCGGGGGTGGTGGCCAGTACCGACCCTACGGTAAACAAACGGTCTTGTATCTCGCGCAGCCATTCGTTTATCTCGGCATTAGCGGCAAGATCGTTTACCATGCCTATGTAGGAGTTCAGCTCGTCTACAGTGCCATAACTCTCTATGCGTATGTGGTTTTTAGGCACTCTTACGCCGCCTATAAGGCTCGTTCCGCCCTTGTCTCCGGTTTTGGTATATATCTTAAACATGTTGCTTACTTATTTTAGTTTGTACCTGCTCGCTATGCCGCACTGTTGTTATGCAAGCGTCGGATTAGTTATCTGTTTATCTGTTTCCACCACTCCGTCTCTTATCCTTATCACCCGGTGGGTGTAGTTGGCTATATCCTCTTCGTGCGTTACCAGCAGCACCGTGTTGCCCTGACTGTGTATCTGCCCAAAAAGCTCCATGATCTCTACCGATGTTTTGCTGTCCAGATTTCCGGTAGGCTCATCGGCCAGCAGCAGCGACGGATTGTTGATGAGCGCCCTGGCTATAGCCACGCGCTGGCTTTGGCCGCCGCTCAGCTCATTGGGCTTGTGGTGCGCCCTGTCGGCCAGGCCCACCTTTTGCAGCATAGCGCGGGCGCGCTCCTCGCGCTCCTTGCGCGACGCCCCGGCATAGAGCAGCGGCAGGCCCACGTTTTCCCAGGCCGTAAGGCGCGGCAGCAGATTGAACTGCTGAAACACAAAGCCTATCTCGGTATTGCGCACATCGGCCAGCAGATCCTCATCCATATTACTCACATCTTTGCCATTGAGCACATACTTACCGCCGCTGGGCGAATCGAGGCAACCCAAAATGTTCATTAGCGTGCTCTTGCCCGACCCCGACGGCCCCATAAGCGCCACATACTCATTTTGCTGTATCAGCAGATTGATGCCCTTTAGCACAGGCAGCTCCTGCTTGCCCAGGTAATAACTTTTGCGAATGTCGGCGAGCCTGATAACTTCTTTCATTAAAATGCGGGTGTATTATTGCTATTGGTTTTCAAAAATACGCATAATTTCACCCTCCGTATGCTATGTTTTCCAAATTGCAAGATCAATCTGGGGTTGTACATCACCCGCCGCCGCGCCGACGGCTACCACGACCTTGAAACCGTGTTTTACCCTGTGCCGCTGTGCGATGCGCTGGAAGTAGCGCCGGCAAAAAACGCCGAACCTGCCATGCACCTTACGGGCCTGGCTGTAGCCGGCAGCGCTACCGACAACCTGGTGTGGAAAGCCTACCGTATGTTTTGCGACCGCTATGCGCCCCATGCCGCCCATGCCGATGAAACCATACTTGCCTCACCAAAGACCTCACCCCAACCCTCTCCAAAGACCTCACCCCAGCCCTCTCCAAAGACCTCACCCCAGCCCTCTCCAAAGGAGAGGGAGAACATTGATATATACCTGCACAAAACCATACCCATGGGCGCAGGCCTGGGCGGCGGATCGGCCGACGGCGCTTTTATGCTAACGCTCCTTAACGACTACTACCAAACCGGCCTCGCCAAGCCCCAGCTTGCCGAAATGGCCCTGCAACTGGGCAGCGACTGCCCGTTTTTTATATACAACACCCCGCAGTATGCCAGCGGTCGCGGCGAACTTATGGAACCCACCCCCATAGACCTTGCCGACTACAGCCTGCAACTGGTATGCCCGCAACTGCACGTATCTACAGCGCAGGCGTTTCAGCTCATCACTCCCCGCCCGGCGCCCTTCGACCTCCGCCTGCTGCACACCCTACCCCCTGCCCTCTGGAAAGACCGCATAAGCAACGATTTTGAAGCCCCCGTATTTGCCGCCCACCCCGCGCTGGCAGCCATAAAGCAGCAGCTATACGCCGCCGGCGCCATCTATGCCTCGCTCACCGGCACCGGCTCCACCGTATACGGCCTGTTTGCCAAAGGCCGCCGCGCCACTATAACCACAGACATACCATTTACAACGCATTACATACTATAACGCATTTAATATCACAAAGAATACACAAAAAGCCGCCACAGAATAGTTTAGTAACCAAAACTGGCGTAATATTGCAGAACAATAGCGCGAGATAGAGCAGCGGTAGCTCGTCGGGCTCATAACCCGAAGGTCACAG
>CAZLPE010000080.1:14550-16761 GCA_964561325.1 uncultured Flavipsychrobacter sp. | reverse complement strand
ACTATACAATATGAACTTAGGAGCATTTTCTGTTAGCCTTAGTGTAAAAGACATTCTTGTTTCTAAGCAATTTTACGAGACACTCGGTTTTTCTGTCTTTGCCGGCGGCTTAGATATGAATTACCTTATCATGAAAAACGGGGATGCACTTGTTGGCCTTTTTCAGGGCATGTTTCAAGGCAATATACTTACCTTCAATCCCGGATGGGATCAAAATGCGCAAAACCTGACGGATTTTGACGATGTACGCGCCATTCAACAACATCTCAAGTCGCACAATATCAATCTGTCTGCCGAAGCAGATGAACAAACAAGCGGACCCGCAAGCATCATGTTAACCGACCCTGATGGCAACATGATTCTCGTAGATCAGCACAGATAGTTATATAGATTGCTGTTTTCATGCGCGTGTGCGCAACATATACTAATCAATCTGTTGCTCCATATCTATAGCGTAATTACTTTGGCGTTGTCAAAGCTTGTATGCTCGCCATATCTTACATAGCCCAGTTGGTTGGTGCGTAGGTGGGTATTCCCTATCGTAAAATCGGGTGTGTTAGCGTGCGTATGCCCATATATCCAGTAGTCTGCGTCCGATTGGTGAATGTAATCATACATTTCTGTAGCAAATGCCATATTCAGCAAGTCGCCGCGATACTTTTCCGGATAATTCATAAACGTAGGCACATGGTGGGTCATCACTATTTTTTTCGGGCATCCACTGTTAGCCAGTGCGTTATTTATATATTCACGGCATTTATTGTGCAGTTCGTTGTAGGTGGCAATACTCAGTTTTTCTCTTCCATTTTTTATAACATGAAAGTCGCTCATAGCTCTGCGTATATTCCAGTCGTATTCAGGATCTATCTTACTCCACATCGTTGAGCATATTAGCGCTATATCGCCAATGGTCTCCGTTGTGTTATTCAGCAGAAAAACATTCGATCTTATTGCTTCCCTAAACGCTCCGCTGCGGTCGCTTATATCCGACCCATAGTATTCGTGGTTGCCTGGTATCCAGTACACAGCAGAATAGTGGTCTGCCGCAAAGTTGAAAAAATTATTGTGGTGATCCAGCTCGGTAAACGGCATTAAATCACCTGCTATCAGCAGTATTTCGCCTTTTACAGTTAGCGGATGTTTTTTAATCCATTTATTGTTTAAGTCAAATTCAAGATGTAGATCTGAGCAGTATTGGATAATTTTCGGCACGCATCAATTTTATTTTCAAAAATACACATCCATCACTGCATTTCTATTTTATCTGCTTGTTGTAACCTCAGTTTTTGCTACTACATTTTTTATAACATCGTCCAGCTCCGTAATTATAGTCCGCAAGTTTTTAAGCGCCTCCATACTGAGTTCAGAATTTTTATCAGGTTCACCCTCTATCAATGTTAATAGCCCTAAAGCCGTAGCTACCGGAGCCCTAACTATATGCGACTGCAAGAATGCTATCTCGATTAATTTTCTTTGTGGAGTCAGGTCTTTAAAATATGCTGCAGCATAAAGCTTGCCGTTTTCTTCAAATCTGTCGGCAGAAGTTATGGCACCGGCACTTTGCTCCCGTTCTTGTGCAAAATATTTGCATTTACTTCATGATAGTTATCGTCGCTTACAAACCGTTGAAACTCTCGACCTATAAATTCAAGTTCTTCGGCTGGGTGTAGTTTTGTTTGGTGTAAGCCAATTAACTCATCGAAAGAATATCCTGTGAGCCGGCATGCAGCTTCATTGGCATATAGTATATGGCCTGTTAGTGCATCTGCTACAAAAACAGCATCTCTGCTGGCTTTTACAAGTACTTTGAGAAGATCAATCATTAATACAAAAGGGTGTTATTTGTATGCGGAACCAAAACGAAGATACTTTATTTATGTGTAATCGTTAGATAATCAATAGCAGGTCGATTAATAATTGTCGGCAACAACCCCATGTCCGAATATAAACACCCAATAATCAGCGTTTATAAAAGTCATCCCATATTTTCTCGGCATTGTCGTTGTTGTTATTCAGTGTTTTTTTCCATTGCAGTTGCAGGCTGTCTTTATCGTGTGTGGGGTTAACGTAATAGGCCATCATCAATACCGATGAATCATCGCTTACGTGCTCATACCATCGTTCTATTTTCTTCTCCGGCAGCAGCTTGCAGCCATACCATTTGTAGCGTTGCAGGTATTCACCCATCCAGCTACTTCCCGAATAGCTCAC
>CAZLPE010000080.1:4931-14450 GCA_964561325.1 uncultured Flavipsychrobacter sp. | reverse complement strand
GTAAAAGTAACCGTCTCATTTATCCTATCCAGTTTTAGCGTTATGTTTTTGGCCTTGCCAATCTGCAAATTGCTGGCAACACTATCAGAATCGTCATAGAACTCCATAAGAAACATCTTCGGATAGCGCGGTTGTTTCTTATATCCAGCCTTTTGCGCAAGACATATTATGCTCCCCAATGTCAATAGAAAGACAATGTTCAACCGCAAAAGACAAGCGCTCATTAAGATTAGGATAGAGTAGGGGAGGGTGAGTAATTAAAAGACTTTTGTAAATCCGGCAAATACAACAAGTATTCCTGCGCTGGTCATGCCGTATAGTACTATTGGGAAGCTGCTGTGCGAAAATGAAGAGGTAATAGTGAGCAGAAAACTGGCAAAGCAAATCACAGCGCCTATCAGTATCAGTGTAAGACCTTGCGACATTCTTTTAGAATGTCGTAATTTAATCGATTCTTTCACCAATTCTTTAACAATCTCCTCATCATATCCTTGTTCCAGTAGTTCGGTTGTTATTCTTTCCCGCCCGTACTCTTCATCCAGCATGTGCAGAATTTTTTCCGTAAGCGGTCCGTGTTCTGTTATTTCCATCATAATGCGCTCAGTATTAGATGATTTAAAATTATAAAATCTAATTTACAAATCAAAATACAGAAATCTGTATTCTCCGCTTTTGTTGTGGGCTAAATGCGGCTGTAAGTAGCGGAGCCAAGTTCATTATGCCGCTTAGTAGTATTATTTTTGCGCCCTACATGCAGCCAATGCTTCAAATACTATTTACGGAGTCACAGATTTTTGCTTCCGACTGGAAGATATGGGTTGTCATTTTATTTGTCGTGTTAGTAGTCGGTCGTAAGTTGGTATTAGTGGCCAAAGGTCCTGGGTCAGTAGGGTGGGGATACAAAGCCGCTGCTATTATTGGTGTGGCATTGCCGGTATGTCTTGTATTGAGCTTTATGGCAATGCGGCTTACCACCATCGTAGACAGTCAGGGTATTTCATTTGGTTTTTCGTGGATAGGTAAAACTAATAATCGCATACTTTGGCACGATGTGGAAAAAGCCTTTGTTCGGCAGTACAAACCTATTGATGAGTACGGCGGCTGGGGCTGGCGCGATGGCGAGCGTCCCGGCGAGGGCGCATACAATGTAAAAGGCGATATGGGTTTACAGTTAGTTTACAAAGGACACAAAAGGTTACTCATAGGCACACAACAATCGCAACGGTTAACAACGGTTATTGATAGCCTCACAAATGCAGGGATAATACGCGACAAAGCAAAATAATAAAATCATTTTTTTATAAAATGCGATTTGCGTAGTTTAGCGTTTGCGTATATTGTTAGCATACGCGCGTTTATACATTCATTTTACTATACCTATAAACCCTTTCGGCACATTGATCAAAAAGATTGATAGTGTATTGTTGTTTTTGGTCTTGTGCATTTTTACATTGCTCAAGATCGATCACCTCTCCATTGCCTTTTATTGGGATGAAAGTTGGGTATATGCGCCGGCTATTAAAATGCTGTACCAGCATGGTGTAAGTATATTGCCCAATGCTATACCTGTCGATTTTTCGCGCGGGCATCCGCTGTTGTTTCACGCTGCATATGTATTATGGATGAAGGTTTTCGGGCCTTCCAATTACGCTATGCACAGCTTTGCTTTGGGTATATCGCTGTCGCTTGTTGTGGTTTTGTTTCGTAGCATGTATCTGTTGTTTGGCAGATACCTTGCCTGGTTCAGCGTGGTTTTGCTCCTCACCTGCAAGGTGTTTTTTGTAGAGTCAGCATTTGTGCTCAACGATATAGCCTTAGGGTTGTTTGCACTCCTTTCTATATTCAGCTATAGTCGGCAGCGTTATTTTCTTACCGCTTTCTATCTTACTATTCTTGTTTTTATCAAAGAGAGCGGCATGGTAGCGGTATTGGTAATAGCGCTCGATATTGCAATAGGACTGACGCTAAAGCACATTTCCTTTCGTGAAGCTATAAGAAGAGCTATTAGCATATCTATTCCCTGTCTATTTTTAGTTGTGTTTTTTATCAGTCAGAAAATTACCATGGGCTGGTATCTATATCCGGGGCATACATCTATTATCGATGTCGGTATTAACCATACGCTCCGTAATTTGCTGATTGGGTTGTCTTATATTTTTTCATACAATCAGTCATATAGCTTCTATACAATACTCATCGTTATTGCTGCAATCGCAGCTTTTAAATACAAAAAGCCCATTTACGCTTTACCGCCAGTTTGGTTTGGATTGTTATATGTGTTTATTGTTTACTTATCCAGCCGCGACTTTGTTTTTTATATCTTCATCGGGTTGAGTATTGTTGGTATAGCCTACCTATTGGCAAAAAGATGGAAAAGGTACAGCGTTGTACAAGAGCGGTTTTTAAAGTTGTCGGTGGCTTTCACGATTGTATTTACCTATTTCTGTTGCATTAATTTTTGGGAATCCAGGTACCTGTTTCCTGCGCAGTTGTTTATACTTACTGTTCTGCTGCCGGTATGCACAAGCTATTTTGTACTGGAACCGGTCAATAATTTATTGACTTATGTTGTCAGCTTTTCAGCGTTTTTGGGCGTCAACAATTACAAAATTATCGACGACGAGCAGTTGATTTTCGACCGGATAGCAGCACAGCAGGCCATTGTAGATTATTGCGTCAACAACAAGCTCCATAATAAGCATATATACACAAAGGCATATTTGCAGGGTGTGCATCTTAAAGACCCCAATACGGGTTTTCTTCCAGACACTGCTGTTTTTAGGTACGTTAGCAACCAGTTGGATAGCGCAACAGAATACTTCATTTTTGATAATATAGAAGTTGATCCGAGCGATTTTAAGATACAAGATACCTGCAAGCCGGCATTGGTATATAGTTTTCACAAAGGGAGCGTTACCGCGGGTTTGTTTCGCCGTGTTGCTCCCGTTAAGTAGGTAGTCAGCTCCCGGTTTACCCGAGAGCTGACTGATAGGGATCATAGGCTCAACTCATCTTGCTAATTGTTTTTTGCGTTGGGCTCTTTTTCTGTAGCGCTTGTTTGCGCGCTGGCGTTTTGCGGTTCTTTTTCTTTAGCCCGTAACGAGGTAAGGGTAAACTGTATGCCCGTTACTGCTATGAGCAGTATAGTAGACACAATAGTATTTACTCTTGTTTCAGGCTTACGAAAGCCGGTAAGAAAGAAAGCGGGAATGAAAACAAAGAAAGTAATGCCCAGTGTGGCCAGCCAAAGCTGATGCTTGTATTCCCACTGCTGCATTAATGAAAACATAGACAAGCAATACAAAATGCCTACCAGCGTACCCATTACCAATATTACTTTGTCGCGCATTGCGCTTACCTCTCTGATCTTTAATACCAGCATGAGCGGTAAAAACAACAGACTGAAAATGAGTATTGACATAAAAAGTAGCGCCCCTGCGCCCGGCCAATGCATAATTTTAAAAAAAGAGCCAACAATAAATCCTATAGCCGATACTGTGCCGGCTGCAATCATTACTTTTTTCATTGCATAGTAGTGTTTAAAAGTTAATAAATCGATGGTTTCCTGTTCTATTTCACGCAGCTCATTTTTGTAAAATTTTTTGATGGCGTTACTGTAAAACTCCTCAAAGTCATCGGTCTCTTTGAGGTTTTGCTCAATGATGCAGCACACGTGATCCAGAAGGTTCAACTGCAGGTCCTCCGTTTCAACGCCATTACGTCTAATGTCGTTGAGGATATACGTTATCTGTTCGTCTGTCAAGCAATACATTTAGGCTGTTGTTGTTTTTATATCCAGCAAAAAAGTCATCGTGTTCAGAAAGTCGGCAAACTCAGTCACTTTCTCATTTGTTTTTACCGTACCGGCAGGGCTAATACTGTAATACTTGCGCATGCGCTTGCCTATGTATTCGGTCTCGGTAGTTACCAGTCCTTCGCTTTCCAGTGCGTGAAGGGTAGGGTATAGCGCGCCCTCCGTTATTTGTATTTTGTCCAGCGTCAGCTCTTTTACCTTTTGTGTTATTTCGTACCCATACATTTTTGGGTGTGTAGAAAGCAGCTTTAATACTATAGTTTTCAGCGTGCCTTTTATTAATTCAGAAGAATAGATCATTTTCTTTCGTTTACCTAAGACAAAGATACATAAGAGTTCGATGCATTTGCATTTTTGACGAAAAATATTTTTTGAGGTTCAAAAAACAGCATATTGTATAAACACAATTAGGGGCGGCAAATGACGCTCATTTGCCGACCCTAATTGTTTGGTAAGTGTTTTAGTATCCTGCGGTTTTCAATGCTTCTATGTTCTTTTGCGCAAGCGCCATCAGGCTGGCATACAGTTGCGCTTCTTCTTTTTGCAACGCAAGTTCTTCATTGTTCAGGTCGTATGCTGTAGCCTGCCCCATACTAAATCGCTCCTGATATATGCCTATGTTATTTTTAAGCAGCTTTGTGTTGCTTTCCAGAGTTTTTACAGCGCTCTCCAGGTATTTTATATCTTCAATAGTCGTTTGTAGGTCAGCATTTGTTTTTCTGCGTTCGTCTTCCAGTTGGTAGCTAAAGGCAAGTTGTTCGGCATCCAGTTGTCGGAGATGGTTGATGCGGTTAGCGCCATTCAGTATTGGCCATTTTATCGTTACTCCTACATAGCTATTCCCAAACCACGAGTCCGCTAATACGGGATTGAACACGCTACTGTACTGATTAGCGCCCAGAAACGCTTGTAATCCAACAATGGGTAAGCCTTTTTTGTTTTCTGTAATGCGTTGTTTTTCATTGAGCTCCTGCTTCAGCACAAGCCTTTGTACATCGGGCAATGAATCGTAATTGATCAATTCCGATTTTTCTATAAATCTGTATCGGTCTAAAGATTGTTCGTCCAGCTCTATGCGCAATATTTGTTGCAGTGGCAATCCGGTAAGGTAGCTCAGATATATTTTTTGCTTAACATAGTCGGCTACCGCAAGTCTGTAGGCGCCTACGGCATTGTTATGGTTTTGTTGCGCTTTATTTACATCTGTGCCCAGTATTTTACCTTCCTTGTATTTTGCAGTTGTCAGCGCTATTGTTTTTATAGTGCGTTGCGTATCTATTATTGCGGCTGCTATTTGTCGTTGCTTTTGGCAAATGTTGGTAAATGTGCTGAGCGCTTCATATTTCAAAGCCCTGTTAGCAGCAGTAGTTTCCATGTTTTTCAATCGTTCATTCAGCTTGCTTTCGGCAGCCATACTATTTATGGTAGCATCTATCAGCGGCTGATACAGGGTAGCGCCTGCGCTTTGTTGCCAAGCTGTACCAAACTGTACAGCGCGCTTTTCGTCTGTCGGCGTAGCGTTAAACTGGCCTATGGGTAGTATAGAAGTTTGAATGATCGGGTTATACCTGTATTCGTAGGCAAGCGATAGCTGCGGCCAATATTTTGCATTTATTTCTTTTGTCTTTAGGTTCGCTATTACCTGATCTTGTTTTATTGATTTCAGCGAATTTTTGTTACGCAGCGCTGCGGCTATACAAGAGTCGGCGTTTAGCTGCTGCGCCTGTAGTAGTTGCGTTGCAGCGCTGCCCATAATTACCGCCGTAAATAATATTTTTTTCATAGAAGTACTATTATCTAAAAACCGACGCTGGTTCGATGCCGTTTATTTTTCTAATCGCAAACAGTGAACCGCCAACCGAAATAAATACTGTGATTAAGAATAAGCCAAGTATCAACAACGGGGAATAGGTGTATACAAGTCCGGCGTTATAAACGCCCATTCTGAAACCTTCTAACAATAGAATAGCCAACACAAACCCGATAAGTGCAAAAAGGAATGCTTGGGTAAGAATCAGCCTTCGTACATAGCCATTAGTGGCGCCTATAGCCTTTAGGGTGCCATAATCCTTTATTCTGTCGAGCGCTGAAGAGTATAGTGTAAGCCCGATAATAAAGAAACCGCTGATAATGGCAAATATCACCAACGATCCTATGCTTGTTCCAATGTTGGACGATACTGTGATAAACTTTATTGTAGTGTTTTTCAACTCTTGGCTATCCCATGCCTTTACTCCGTATATTGTATTGTTTATATTTCGTATCACCTGTTGGCGGCTATAACCCGGTTTAACCTTCACCGCCACTGCGCTTACTTTGTTGGCCGGAAAATTGGCGAAATATCGGGCTTTAGATATAGTGGTGTAAAACAGCGCCCCGCCGAAGCAACGCGCATTTTTGGTTTGTACTTTTATTTGTGCGCTTTTGCCATTTATTTCTATTTGGGTGCCTATGTCCAGTGAGTTATTCAGCGTGGCGGCGTCAAAAAAATCGGCCGACACCGCACCGTCCAATAACAGATCCTCAGGCTTACCGGCAAATATTTTATCGCGCCGCGGTCCGGCCACATATTCAGGCGCTTCGCTGCCTATCAGCTGTATGGGGGCTGTTTTGCCATTGGCAAATTTTAGTATTGCTCCCGTGGCTATTATACCATATGTTTGCTCTACGCCCTCTATACTTCTCAGCTCCCGTGTCAGTCGGTCATCCAGATTGGCCAGTTCGTTTGCATTTTGGGTTATGTTGTCCACTACCCATATCTCGCCCATATCTTGCCTCGAGTTTTCTACAAGACCGCCCATAAGGCCGGTAAGAAACGACAGGATACCAACCTGTTGCCCGATCAAAAAAATACTGATTACAATACCAATGATAATGCCAATACTCTTGGCCTTATCATACTTCATAAATTTGTAGGCTATTCGCAGCATGGTAGTCGGTTATCTTTTTATTATGCATTCCACCTTGGCATTCAGCAATAGGTTGGCATCATTATCCAGTGTTATGGTTATTTCTCGTACTCTCCGATCCTCTTTGTCGTCGGTCTTTTCTGCAAACAGCGATTTTTTCTTCAGGTAGGCAGCCAGATAGCTTACTCGGCCATGAGCCAGTGTTGTTGTTGCGCCCACATACCTTATTTCCGCAGCCTGACCTATTTGCACTTTATCGGCAAACAGTTCGTCAATCTCTGCGCGCACCACTACCGGGCCGTCTGCGGCAAATTCGGCATACGATTGGTTGGCGCTCAGGGCTTCGCCCACTTTGGCAGATATGCTGAGCAGCGTGCCGTTTGCCGGTACGCTTACCATTTTTTTATTTGCTTCGGTTTTTATTATTATCAATTGTCGTTCCAGCTCGGCGAGTTTGTTTTTCGCCACTGCCACTGCAAGTTTTTTTTGCTCCAGATTATTGAGCAGCACATTTAGTTCGGTTCTTGTGTCATCAAGGTATTGCTTAGTTTCTGCCCCAGATTTTACCAATTGTTCCGTTCGTTCCAGCAGCGCTTTTTTATTGGTTATCTTGTAGTCCAGTTCGCCAATCGCCCTTTGTTCCAGCTCTACCTGAGTATGTTGAGTGGCAGTCTGCGTTAATGTTTGTTGTATTTTTTCTTGCGCCAGGTCATCGTCCAGTTTCAGTACTGCCTCGCCTTTTTTTACTTTTTCGCCTTTAGTTTTATATACTTCTTTCACTATTCCGGCGTCTGCGCTTGCAAGGTTCACTATTCCGTTTTCGGGTTCCACTTTACCTACGCCCACTATTTCGGTTACTTGCTCTTTGCTTATCGCCGTGTTCTTAGCTGTTTCATTAGCGCTTTGTTGCTTGTTGTTGCATCCGGCACTAAGCGCAGCCAATAGCGTTATTATAGAAATGTGTTTTCGATAGTTCATTTATCTTCTATTTAAAGTATTCGGCAAGCGTTAAATATTAATGTTCTGCAAGGTCTTCGTCTGGCAGGTCTGATGCTATTCCATTGTTTACATATATAATCCTGTCGGCAAACTGCTTTAGTCTTAGGTCGTGCGTTACTACAGCTACAGCCTTTCCGCTGTCGGCCAGCATTTTTAGTTCATTCATTACCACGCCGAGGCTTTTTACATCGAGGGCTGCAGTAGGTTCATCGCATAGCAATATGGAGGGATTGGACACAAGCGCCCGCGCAATAGCTACTCGCTGCTGCTGCCCGCCGCTGAGCATTTTGGGCAAATTGTTCATTCTGTCCGTCATGTTCATCTTTTCCAGGGCTTCTGCCGCCCGCTTTCTGGCTTCCTTATAAGGGATATTCATGAGCAGTAGCGGCTGCATCACATTTTCCAGACCGGTAAGCGGAGCCAGTAAATTAAAACTCTGAAAAACAAACCCAATATTATTCAGTCGTGTACGCGCCAGTTCTTTTTCAGACAGACCATTTATCAGCGTGTCATTTATATATACCTCGCCTCTTGTCGGGAAGATTACGCAACCCAACAGCGATAGCAGTGTGGTTTTACCAGACCCCGATGGCCCCATAATAAGTGTCAGCTCATTGGTACGGAAATCGACAGTGGTGGGCTGCAGTGCAGTTATCATGGTATCGCCTGTCTTATATTCTTTACACGCGCCTATCAGTTTCCCTACAGTTTTCATTGGTCCGACATTCCGTTTTATTAGTCAAATTTAAGGTGATTTTGTTAGATTGGGAAAATTAAATTTACGTTTACGTATTGTTTTGTGTAAATTTGGTACGTAATTGTTTGAATTGTTATGAAAACCAAAGCCATTTTGCTGCAACTGGTAGATTATCTTGCGGAGTTTGAGGAGGAGAACCAGCAGGTAGAAGTATTAGAGATAGGCGACTTTATTGGTTATCTCCAGGCTCGGCATATAATAACTAAAGATGCCATGAGGCAGATAGGAGGCAATGAAGCTACATGGATAAAAGAACGTTATGGCGCTCCTCAGTCAGATATTGCCACGCTTATTTCATTAGTATACCGGTATGCAAAAGGGTACATTAAAAAAGCGCTCATTGATAGCCTTATTCAAAGTCCGGAGGAGTTTTCGTATCTTATTGTACTAATGACCTTCGATAGCCTTACAAAAACAGAGCTTATTGTAAAAAACGTGATGGAGAAAACTTCTGGCGCCGAAGTGATAAGGAGGTTAGTAAATCTTGGACTCATCAGGCAGTTTGCCGATGTGGCCGATAAACGCACTATACGGGTTGCTATAACTGAATTAGGTAAGACCGAAGTAGCTAAGATAATGCCTAAAATGCGACAAGTATCTAATTTGGTAGTAGGCAATTTATCGGATACAGAAATAAAAAGCCTAAGCTACTTACTCCGTAAGCTCGATCATTTTCATAACGATATTTATGTAAATAAACGAGAAATTGAGGGGTTATAAGATTGTACGTATAGTGATAAAATAAAAGGCGGGAGATCAACATCTCCCGCCCAAACCAATCTCAGTGAAACCAAACACACCTATCTCTTCACAATTTTCACTGTTTTCACCTCACCATCCAATCCCACACACTTTACTATATATAGACCAGCCCCAAAACTGCTCATATCAAAACGGCCGCTTTTTGCATTGGTCTGCTCTGCTATCACACGTCCGGTTACATCTGCTA
Organism: uncultured Flavipsychrobacter sp.; assembly: GCA_964561325.1. Taxonomy (GTDB): domain Bacteria; phylum Bacteroidota; class Bacteroidia; order Chitinophagales; family Chitinophagaceae; genus Nemorincola. The sequence goes on along the minus strand of CAZLPE010000080.1, from coordinate 5,022 downwards.
CAGTTACCATTGCAATTGTTTTTTCGCTGCTGAAAAATATGGCGTCCGACGCCGGGTTAGGGTACACTTTTACTTCGTTTACTTCGCTCAA
>CAZLPE010000080.1:0-4831 GCA_964561325.1 uncultured Flavipsychrobacter sp. | reverse complement strand
GTGTAGTCGGCAGGGGTAAGGCTTAAGTAGCCTGTGCTACAGAACTCGCCAAATGAAATATTGTCTACCAATACCGTTGTGCCTGTTCTTACATCCACTGTTGGCGCGTCGGTAGCTCCGTGCATCACCAGTACGTCTGTCTTGCCGGTCATCGCAGCCCTTTCATGCGCTAGGTCGTAAACGCTCAACCGGAAAGGCGCTGTAGTTCTTGATGGGGTGTAGCCGGTAGGGCTAATCAATCCGTTTGCAACAAGAATGTATTTCTTTGTGCTGTCGAGCGTTACGGTTACACTGTAAATTGTGTCCATAACACTGCTGCTCGTTTTGGGCGCTATACCCAATGTGATTGGCGTGTTAGCCGGAGCATTGATAAACGGCGTAGCTGTTCTAAACGCAAAGTTGTCCAGCAACCTTGTACTACCTAAATACACATCTACAGTATCTGCTGCCAGATCGGCGCTGTTGTGTATTACCTGCACTCTTGCAGTTTGTGCATTGGCCATTATTTGGCTGGCAAGCGCCATTGTAAGGAAAAGTACGTTTTTCATGTTGTTTAGATTTTTCATCAAAATTATAAACAAAATGCATTGCCCTAAAATTTTTCATTCGTTTTGTGTTTTGTTTAACATAAGATTGCTTTTGGTTAAACAAAATAGCGTCAGTTAGCTATCTTTTCTATGCCGGCAGGCTGGTGAAGGGATTATTGGATCGGTTTATACCGTGAAAACACCTTTTTTTAATAGTTAAAATACCTTATTCGAATTTCAATTCATTTGTTATATTCGCATTAAATCAAAAAAATATTTTATGAAAAATGCATTTTTACTTGTAGTAGCCGCTACATTACTGGCATCTTGTAACCAGCCTGCTGAAGATATTGCTGTTTACAAAAAGCAGATTGATAGTTTGCAAGCTGTAATAGCTAAAACTCAGTCGGCGCCTGCAGACGCCGGAATAAAAACACAGATGATGGAAGCAACTCCGCAAGGCGCGGCAAGCGCTAATCCATGGGCGCAAACTTTAGACAATGTAGTGATGAGAAAGAACGATGCAGATGGGCTGATTACTGCTTGGCACAACTTTGTTGGTAAGCTCTCTGAACCAGCCAAGTCAAGATTTAAAAAGTCGTTTTCGTTTGTTATGGACGCAAACATCATTAAGAATCACGTGCTGACAAATGCCAATAATACACCAACAAACATGGTTGTATACTTGGGTATGAAGTCGGATAGTACGCTGACGCTTATTTACGACGGCGCTTATTATAAAAGAGGGGCTACTCCCGACAAAGATTCCCTGGTTGAATTGTTGTACACGAATGGCACAGTGACCGATAATGTTTTTGAGTATGTGTTGCCTTGCCCCACATGTAACAAAGTTGGTATTCATGTTCGTCCGGTAACGCAGTCGTCGGTTGCAGCAACACCTCAATAACCGCAACCAATAAATCTATGGTTAACTCCTTCGTTTTATCTGCATATTATGTAGCGGTTTCTACCGCCACAGTTGCGGGTATTGTCCGGTACAAAATGCTTGATACCGCAATGAAAGTTATTGTTTTTCTTATGCTTGCCACTACTGTATGCGAGCTGTTTTCTTATGCTATGCGTACCATCAAGGATTATCCTTTGCGGTACTCTGTGTTTCATATTTACGCGGTTGTAGAGATTTTTCTGCAATCGCTATTTTTTATCTACGCAATACATCCGCGCAATTACAGGCGGCTCATTATTGCTGCGGCATTGTTATGGCCCACATTGGGGTTGTTAAATGTGGTATTTCTACAGTCGTTTGGAGAGTTGAATACCAATATGCTGATGGTAGAGAGTTTTAGTACTATTACCATGTCTTTATACTTTATATACTGGTTTATAAAAAACGACCAGGTAATACTGTTATATCAACATCCGCATTTACGGGTTGCCGCGTTGTTGCTTTTGTTATGGAGCAGCGCATTCTTTTTCTGGGCTTTTATTAAGATTCTTTACAGCAATCATTGGCCCTACTACAATCTCATAGATCATACTTCTACTACTATCAATACATTGGTTTATACCGGTATTGCCCTTACTTTTTTATTATATCGCCCAAAACACGCAACCTATGAAAACCGCTGAGATAGCTATCATCTTTATATTGGGGTCGCTCACCCTGCTGGTGTTTGTGCTGTTTCTGGCGCTAATATTAATCGAGTACCGCCGCAGGCAAATAAAACACATCACCGAAAAGTTGGAACTGAAGCACCTGTATCAAAATGAAGTGCTGCAAACACGTCTGGAAGTGCAGGAGCAATCGTTCAGGTATTTTTCGGAGGAAGTACATGATAATATTGCCCAGATGCTTAGCCTTGCTCGTATGAAGCTATATAAGACCGCAGGAAAAACAAACGAAGTACAAACCAGGGAAGGCATTGAGGCAAGTAATGAGCTGCTGGGCAAAACCCTGAACGATTTGCGCAACCTTAGCCACATACTGAATGGCGCGCTTGTGTCTAAGATTCCTCTGGCAGAAAGCATAGAAAAGGAACTCAATTATTTAAAGGATACGGCCGACATGAAGACGCAGTTAGTTATTACCGGCGTTCCCATGGAGTTGCCGGATGAGAAAAAACTACTTGTATTCCGTATAGTGCAGGAAGCTACCGGCAACGCTATAAAGCATGGAAAAGCCAACGAAATAATAATTAGTTTAGCCTACGCCAGTTTTTCGCTTGTGGTTACAATTACGGACAACGGTTCGGGCTTTGATACCAAGTTGCTTACTGAAAGCAAGGGGCTTGGCTTGCATAATATGCAGGTGCGCGCCAAGATGCTTGGCGAATTTGCACTGACATCGCAAAAGGGATCAGGAACCACAATAACACTTAAAATACCAACTAATGAGTGAAAAAATAAAGATAGCGCTTGCAGACGACCATAATTTGTTCAGAAAAGGAGTTGAAGAGATTCTTGCCGACTTCGACAATATGGAGGTGCTATACAGCGTGCCCAATGGCCGAGAGCTTGTGGTTAGGCTTGCTTCAGCGCCGGTATTGCCCGATGTATGCCTGCTGGACATAAATATGCCCGAGCTCAATGGCTTTGAAACAGCCAAAGCGATCAGGGAGCAGTGGCCGCAAATAAAAATACTTGCTGTGTCGGTGTACGATACGGAGTTTAATATTATCGGCATGTTGCGCGCAGGCGCCGGGGGGTACTTACTGAAAGACGCTCAACCATACGTTTTGAAAAATGCCATCGAACAGATTTATAAAAACGGATTTCACCATTCCGAATTAGTAACCGGGCGTATACTGCATCAACTGATCAGTCAGCCCAACAAAACCAACTCTGCGGAGCTCAATGAAAAGGAGTTGCAATTCCTGAAGCTGTGTTGTACCGAAATGACTTATAGAGAGATTGCCGATGTTATGAATGTTAGTCCGCGTACAATTGACGGATACCGCGATCAGCTATTCGAAAAACTGACTATTAAATCGCGTACCGGTCTGGTGATATATGCGCTTAAGTCTGGTATAGCCCTGCTCGATGAGCATAAATAGAAGCATTAGCGGGTCATTTTAGGTTATTGTTCGTAGTTCTTTTTCTTGTTTTAGGTCAAAAAGGTGTTTTCACCCTTTAGGTTTGGGTGTTTTATGCGCTAAGAATGGGTGTTATTGCTAAGGCAAACCCCTCGCCGGCAACCGATCTTTGTGTTATCAAAACAATCAAAAAACAATCTAAAACAAATAACATGAAAAAGACAAACACCATCGCAGTTGCCGCAAATTTCGCCGCATCATTTCAGGCATCACTGGTAAAAACAGTATTGGTTATCTTATGTTGCCTCGCGACCACTGGCGCTACCCTCGCCGCCAGCGTAGACACGGCTGGTAGAACCGCAGACAATGCCGCGCTAAGGGCTAAGGGTGGGGTAGTGCACTATACCATCACTACCGGCGCCACATCGGTTACCAAAGATGCTACGCTCAATGACGACAGCTACCTATTTGGAGGCGAAGAATCGGATATTGTTATTGCCGATCCTAATGGCCATTTCTATATAGGAGTTGTAAAGGCAGGACAGTTTGCTAAGGGCGATATTTATCTTCAATCGAGCGCAGGCGCTGCTGCGGGTTACAGTCTGGCAAGTTTTCTTACCTACGGTAATGCCGGACAAACCATGACTGCGCAATCTTTTGACGAAGGATATACAAAAATCGACAGAATTGGCGCGCTCGACTATAAAGTGAGCTTCCAATACTCGCTAATAGATAAAGCCACCGGAAAAAAAGTGACCGTTACCGGTAGCGCAGTACTCAACGATCATCAGGTAGCAATTCGCTAAGAACGGCTGATGTAAGGCCTGTTACCAGAAAACATACAATAAAAAACGAGGAAGAAACCTAACTGGAATCTTCCTCGTTTTGTATTATTAAATAAATCAGGCAAAATATTTAATTCCTCCGATACGCTAACTAACGGCTATAGTTGGGCGCCTCCTTAGTAATAACCACATCGTGTGGGTGGCTTTCGGCCATACTTGCCGGCGATATGCGTACAAATTGCGAGTTTTCCTGCAATGCTGTTACATCTTTTGCGCCACAATAGCCCATACCTGCTCTTAGTCCGCCCACAAACTGCTGCACCACTTCGTTGAGCAATCCTTTGTAGGGTACCCGGCCTACTATCCCTTCAGGCACCAGTTTTTTGATGTCTGCTTCCATATCCTGGAAGTAACGATCTTTCGAGCCTTCCTGCATGGCTTCCACCGAACCCATGCCGCGATACGACTTAAACTTACGACCTTCGTATATGATTGTTTCGCCCGGGCTTTCCTCGGTGCCGGCAAA
>CAZLPE010000079.1:10072-16850 GCA_964561325.1 uncultured Flavipsychrobacter sp. | reverse complement strand
GCGTCTTTTTGATGTACGATTGGTATAACACTGTATAGTTCCCTGTTTTATAAAAGCAGCAATCTACTATATTAGATTGCAGGACACAAACGAAATGCGGTAGAAAACAAAAGCACGCTCATTGATCGGCGGATAATAAAAGGCGTAGATAATGGGGAAAACTAAAATTTTGAGTTAAAAACATGACCTTAACAGCCTTTTTTAATCATGTGAGTTTTGATACAATAATTTACAAACTATCTTGCATGATTATTCTTTGGAAACCTTGAAATAAACTTGATATGCGTCTTGTAGGATTGATATTGATACTTGTAGGCACAATAACTTTTTTTATAAACAGTTGCAACGACAGTTCAGACGATAAAGTGCTTGATTTGCGTGATTTTAAAGTGGTAAAAAAAGAACAACCGCAAGTGGGCTGGTGGGCCTATGGCGGCGGGGTGATAGCCCTTGCAGGGGTCGCGATGGTTGTTTCGGCTGGACGTATAAGAACAAGAGGCAACGACGACTAAGCGAGATACGTAGGCCAGAATTGTAAAAGCAGCGCTGTGCACTACCCTATCTACAAAAACACAGCAATGCTTAGCATTTGGGCAATCGCTTATTTTTATAAAAAACCGCAGTAGCTCCAGACAAAAGACAAAAATAATTTGCGATAATCTGAATCACACTACAAAACAGAAAAACAAACCTAAATACATAAAACACTGAAAAACAAAGCATTGAAACTAAAATTTACCAAAATATATTCAAGCGTCGCCCAAATCGAATAAACACAAAAAATATCTTTCAAAAAGCGCAAAAATAGTTTTGCAGGAACGAAAATCTTCCTATTTTTGCAATCCCAAACGGGGCGTAACAATCCTCCTTAGCTCAGTTGGTTAGAGCACATGACTGTTAATCATGGGGTCTCAGGTTCAAGTCCTGAAGGGGGAGCAGAAAAAAAGCCAGCAATTATGCTGGCTTTTTTATTTTGATCTTCTGTGCTTATTTCCTCTATCCAAATCCTATCTGTGGATAACTTGCCCCCTGCCCACTACCTATAATTTCGTTACTTTGCTATACGCAGTAATCCTGTGTGCAGTACAATGAAATTTTCGCATCTACACAATCATACCCAGTTTTCGTTACTCGACGGAGCCTCCAATATTTCTAAACTATACGACAAAGCCCGCAACGATAACATGCCGGCTATGGCCATTACCGACCACGGCAATATGTTTGGCGTGTTTGATTTTGTGGCCGAAGCGTGGAAAAAGAAAAAAGTAGTAGGCAAAACCCCGGAGGGTAAGGATATAGAAGAACCGGTGGTAAAACCGGTAGTGGGTTGCGAGTTTTATCTGGTAGATAACCGCCACAAACGCCAGTTCTCTAAAGACGATAAAGATGTGCGCTACCACCAGTTGTTTCTGGCCAAAAACGAAATAGGCTACAAAAATCTGGTAAAGCTATGCTCGCTGGGCTATATGGAAGGGCTGTATGGCAAATACCCCCGCATAGACAAAGAACTGGTACTACAGTATCACGAAGGATTGATAGCTACTACATGCTGTCTGGCTGCCGAGGTGCCGCGCGCTATATTGCGCAAGGGCGAAGCCGAGGGCGAAAAGCTATTCAAATGGTGGCTCGACCTGTTTGGCGATGATTACTACATAGAGCTGCAACGCCACGACATAGCCGACCAGGTAAAGGTTAACGAGGTGCTGATGCGCTTTGCCGCAAAGTATAATGTGCCGGTAATAGCCAGCAACGACAGCCACTATGTAGACCAGCAAGACGCTAATGCGCACGATATTTTGTTGTGCATCAACACAGGCTCTAAGCAAAGCGACCCGAAGTGGAAAGACCTGGGCGACGACGACGAGGTGCAACCTAAAGGCGGACGCTTTGCGTTTCCCAGCGACAAATTCTATTTTAAGACCACCACCGAGATGACGTCGGTGTTTAAAGACCTGCCTCAGGCTATAGACAACACCAACATGGTGCTGGAGAAAATAAAGCCGCTAAAGCTGGATCGCGATATAATGCTACCCCACTTCAAGGTGCCTGAGGAATTTAATAACGATCAGGAAGCCTATCTGGAGCACCTTACGTGGATGGGCGCCAAAGAACGGTATAAAGAAATAACCCCCGAAGTAGAAGAGCGCCTTAAGTTTGAGTTGTTTACCATCCGCACAATGGGGTTTGCCGGCTACTTCCTTATTGTGAGCGACTTTATCAAGGCCGGGCGCGACATGGGCGTATTCATTGGCCCAGGCCGCGGGTCGGCGGCGGGGTCGGCAGTGGCCTATTGTATAGGCATCACCAATATTGATCCTATCAAGTACAAGCTACTGTTCGAACGTTTCCTCAACCCCGACCGTAAGAGCATGCCCGATATCGATACCGACTTCGACGATGTGGGCAGGCAACGTGTGATAGATTATGTGGTAAAAAAGTATGGAAAAAATCAGGTGGCCCAGATAGTTACCTACGGTACTATGGCCGCCAAAAGCAGCATAAAAGATGTGGCGCGCGCGCTGGATCTACCGCTGCCCGAAAGTAATATGCTGGCAAAACTGGTGCCTGAAAAACCGGGTATCAGCCTGAAACGCTTACTACATGCCGAATACAAAGGCGATGGTGGGCTGGAACAAAAAGAAGGGCTGGGCAGCGAAGAACTGGAATGGGTTACGAAACTGAGAGAAATATATAACCAGCAAAATCTGCATGGCGACGTGTTGCATTCGGCCGAAAAACTGGAAGGCTCCGTGCGCAATACAGGCATACATGCCGCCGGCATCATCATTGCCCCAAGCGACCTTACCGACCTGCTGCCGGTATTTATGGTCAAGGATGTTGATTCGCTCATCACCCAGTACGAAGGCAATGTGATAGAAAATGCCGGCGTTATCAAAATGGACTTTCTGGGGCTAAAAACCCTCACCATAATAAAAGATGCGCTGGAACTGATAAGAAGAAACTATGGTATAGAAATAGACATTGACAACCTGCCGCTGGACGACGAAGAAACTTATGAACTATACCAACGCGGAGATACAAACGGTACGTTCCAGTTCGAAAGTCCGGGCATGCAGAAGCACCTTATCAACCTAAAGCCCGACAAATTTGACGACCTTATTGCAATGAACGCACTCTATAGGCCAGGCCCTATAGAGTATATACCCAACTATATAAAGCGTAAGCACGGGCAGGAGCCCATAAGCTACGATCTGCCCGAAATGGAGGAATACCTGGGCGACACCTATGGTATTACCGTGTATCAGGAACAGGTGATGTTGCTATCGCAAAGTTTGGCGGGCTTTAGCAAGGGCGACGCCGACGTGCTGCGTAAGGCTATGGGTAAGAAGCAGAAAGCGGTACTGGACAAAATGAAAGAAAAGTTTGTTGCCGGAGCCACAAAAAAAGGCCATCCCGAAGACAAACTGCAAAAAATATGGACCGACTGGGAAGCGTTCGCGCAATACGCGTTCAACAAGTCGCACAGTACCTGCTATGCGCTTGTAGCCTACCAAACAGCCTACTTCAAAGCTCACTACCCTGCCGAATATATGGCGGCGGTGCTCAATAACCAGGGCAATATAGAAAAGATAAAATTCTATATGGAAGAATGCCAGCGCATGGGCTTGCAGGTATTGGGGCCCGATGTGAACGAAAGCCTGAAAGGGTTTTCGGTTACAAAAGACAGCGTGGTGCGGTTCGGACTAAACGCCATTAAGGGCGTGGGCGAAGCGGCCGTGGAAGACATAATACAGGAGCGCGAAAACAATGGAAACTACCTGAATGTATACGATTTCATAAAACGTGTTAGCCAGCGTACGGTAAACAAAAAATCGATGGAAAGTCTGGTGCTTGCCGGCGCCCTCGACTGCTTTACTACACAATTACATCGCGCCCAATACTTCTATGCCCCGCCTACCGATCCTGTTACCGGGCTGGAGCGATTGATGCGCTTTGGCAATCAGGTGCAGGCCAGTTCGTCTATGGCCAGCAATAGCTTGTTTGGAGCTGCTACTATGCCCGAAATAAAACCGCCACTGATACCTGAATGCGAAAAATGGGGGCTGCCCGAACTACTGGATAAAGAAAAAGAAGTAGTAGGCATATATCTAAGCGCTCACCCGCTCGACGGGTTTAAGTTTGAGATGGACAACTATGGCATGACGCCAATAGCTGATCTTGAAAAAATGCGCGGACGAAACATACGCATTGCCGGTTACGTAACCGACGTAGGCCACATGACTACCAAAAAGGGCAGCAAGTTTGGCAAAATGACCATAAACGATTACAGTGGAAATCTGGAAATACTGATGTGGGAAAAAAACTACGTATCCTACGGCAACTACCTTGTAAATGGGCAAAAGCTGATGCTACAAGGCGTGTGGGACGAGCATAAGTATCGCCCGGGCACTATGGAGTTTCAGATACAAAACATAATGCTGCTTGACGAGGTGCGGAAAGTAATGACCAAAAAAGTGCACCTGTCGGTAACGCTCGATCAGCTAAAACCTGAAATAGCAACATTCATAGAAACCAACGCTAAGAAATACCCCGGCACGACAGACCTCGTAATAAGCGTAAAAGACATGGAAACGGAGCACATGATAACCATGAAGATGCAAAACAAAAAAATAGAACTCAACAACGAACTTATAGAGTTCTTATTGCAGCACGACGAGGTCAGGTATGTGCTGGAGAAAGGATAGTTGCGCAAAATCAATTGTCAGGGCTCACAAAAATGCATTTACCCTATCAAGAAGCAAAACTACTTCCCGAAAAACACCTCTTAGCCATACGCTAATTCCGCGCTCAGAAGTTTTTTGTTTTTGTAAACAATAATATTTTTACATTTAGCTAAACATAATTTTAAACAACAAAACACAAGCTATGAAACGCATATTCGCAGCCCTTATGGTATCTGCTATGGCATTTAGCTCGGCAATGGCCGACGAGGTAAATTACTTCAATAAGTCGTGGGCAGAAATTAAGGCTAAGGCAAAAGCCGAACACAAATACATATTCATAGATTGCTATACCGACTGGTGCGGCTGGTGCAAAGTGATGGATAAAGAAACCATGGTAGACCCCGCTATAGCAGGCGCCCTAAACAACAATTTCATTCCTGTAAAAATGGATATGGAGCATGGCGAGGGTAGCAAAATAAGTATGAAATACCATATTTCTGCATTCCCGAGTTTTATGTTTTTTACACCCGACGGCGAATTTGTGTACGAGGCTGTTGGTTATCAGAAAACAGATGAATTCACAAAAACGCTAAAAAACGCTATGGATGCAACTAAACAGTTTCATGCCACCGGCTTTAGCGCTTCGCTCGACATAGACTACCCTGAGTTTTATAAATTGGCGTATGCCGAAAACGGTAAGCGTAAATTTCCCGATGCCGCTACCGTAAACGGCTACCTCGACAAACAAAAGGATATGTATAACGAGATAACCTGGAGTGTGTTATCGAGGTTTGATGCCAATGAAAAACACACTAAGTTTTTTCTGGACAACATTAAAAAATATGAGCAGCTTTATGGGTCGGTGGATGTAAACAATAAAGTAGACGACATTATTTACCAACACCTGAAGGCCGCGATAAAAGCAAAAGACGAGAAAAAACTGACTGCTACATTGGCCATGATAGATAAGTACAACAAAGAATCGGCCGCCGACAAGAAGTCATCGTTTACAATGAACTTTTACTACGAAACAAAAAACTGGCCTAAGTATGAAACATCTATAAAAGAATACATAGCCAAAAATGGCTTTGAAAATAGCGAGTTCTATAATTCGGTTTGCTGGAATCTGTTCGAAAAATGCGACAACAAACCTATGCTTACAAAAGGCGTAGAATGGATGCAAAAGGTAGTAGAAAAAGATCCGCAATATGCCTATCTGGACACCTATGCCAGCCTGCTATACAAAACCGGAAAGCTTAAGGATGCTGAAACCTGGGCTAATAAAGCCATAGCCGCAGGCAAAGAAAAAGGCGACGACGTATCGGCAACGGAAACGCTGCTCGGAAAAATAAAGGGCGGTAAGTAACCTTGGTTACTCAATATTATAAGGGCAAGGCCAAAGCGGCTTTGCCCTTTTTTCGTTGCCGCCAGCCCTTCCGGATCTTTAGGAATATGCCTGTAACTTCGCAATAATTATGAACGCGCCCCAGAATATACAGCTACTCTACAACCTGCAAAACCGAATTGCTGTACAACCCATGAACATTTATGAATATGAAAACGAATACGAGAATCACCTACAGGCGTTTAGTATTTGTGTTAATCTGCTGTACTGTTTCAAAGAGCACACCACAGAGGAAGTGATGGTTATCTACCTGAATTAAAAAAAACAATAAAATAGCGCTTATGAAAATCGAAATGGGGGAATCCCTTATCTACTCTTGGTTACGCCATTCTGTAGGCTGCCAGATAGCACAGCTGAACTGGAAAACAGCATCTATTAACACGGAACGACTGAAAACGGTGGAGGAACTGTACAACATTTTTAAAGAAAAAATGCAGCTCAATAGCACTTTGCCTCAGTTTTTGACACAAGCCGAGATAGATGTACTGGGCATAAAAACCAACAACAACGGATATGAAATATATGCTGTAGACATAGCGTTTCACGAAGCGGGCCTGGGCTACCACGATAGCACAGACCGCGTTATTAAAAAGCTACTAAGGTCGGCATTGATACTGCACAACCAGTTCGACACAAGAACCGGAAAACTAATCTTTGCGTGCCCTAAAATAGCAAGAACAACAACAAT
>CAZLPE010000079.1:0-9972 GCA_964561325.1 uncultured Flavipsychrobacter sp. | reverse complement strand
CTACCGAGTTGAAGGCCGGCCAAAAAGCGCAGTATTTCTTCGACAAGCTGGTTGCCGATAATCTACTTGTAGACTTTTATGAAAAATATACAAACGTCACCATACAAAACTTCCCAATACTAAAAGAAGTTACGAACAGAACGCCCGATGAAATAAAAGCGTTGAAAACAGACGACAAAGGGCGTAGCAGGTATTATGCCGATATATGGCTGCAAGACAACAGATCGTTTATACTATGTAGCCAGTGGTACGACAAAAACCTATCGCTGTTACAAAGTTATGCCGACGCTATACCAGCAGAATAAACAAACTGTACTAAACGTATATCAACAAGCATAAACTTGATACTACGCCACATCTTTACTTGGCGGATGGCCAAAGTAATCGGTATAGCACTTGCCAAAATAAGATGGCGAAGTAAAGCCTGTGGAATAGGCAATTTCTGATATATTACCCTCTTTGGCCAATAGCATAGCGCGGGCTTTCTCCAGACGCACAGCTCTTATCAGCTCGTTTGGCGAAAAGCCCGAGCTTGCTTTTAGCTTACGCTGAAAATGACTGCGGTTCACATGCATCATATCTGCCAGAAACTCCACTGTAAGTTCGCTGTCGTTTATATGTTCCTGCACAATAGCATAGCACTTTTTCGCAAACGGATCGGCTTGCTGCATCTGCTCTTCCAGCGACAGCTTCACTTCCGATGTTGTGGGCGCTGATGCTGTTTTTCGTTGCGCTACCAACAACTGGCTTTTAACGGCCGCTACCAGTTCGTCAGGCAAAAAAGGTTTAGGAAGATACACCTGCGCGCCGCCCTCGAGCACTGTAATTCTCGTACCTGCAGCGCTTTTAGACGACAGTATTACCACCGGTATATCCTTTGTTATTGCGTCTGCCCGTATAGCTGCCAGCAGTGCAAAACCATCTTTCACAGGCATCATCAAGTCTGTAATAATAAGGTCTGGCAGCTTTTGCGCCACTACTGTTAGCGCTTCTTCGCCATTCATGGCCGTAGCCACTTCATAACCTTGCTCTTGTAGCAGCCTGCGGTTGAAATCTAAAATATCTACGTCGTCCTCTACTATCAATACACATTTGTCTAAAGCTGCAGGTGCATCATTGCTCTGTAGCGATGGTTTCAGTTTCAGCGGCAGCGTTACCGTAAACACCGATCCATTGCCCGGCTCGCTTACCACCTCTATACTGCCCTGCATAAGCTTCACCAGTTCCATTACCAGCGACAACCCAATGCCCACGCCGCTTACATTGCTTCGTTGCTGATCTGAACTACGATAAAACCGATCGAAGATTTTTGACTGATCGCTCTTACTTATCCCTATACCATTATCCCATACGCTTATTTTAGCGCTAACCCCGTGGGCGTTGGGGGTGCAGGTAGCATCAATACCTACAGCGCCGCCAGAGGGTGTATATTTTAACGCATTGCTCAGCAGGTTACCCAATACCTTATCCAGCGCATCTCTATCAAAAAGCGTCAGTTCTGAAACACAATCAACCTGCGAAGAAAAATTCAAACCATTGCGCTTAGCCTGCTCTGCATATTGCGCTACTACATCCGACAGGTAAATTTCCAGATTACCATAGCTTTCATTAAGCTGATAGGTGGATGCATCAATTTTAGATATAGACAGCATTTGTGTTATCAGTTCATTCAGCCTGCCTGCATTCTTGTCGGCTATATTGAGCTGATAGTTTAGTTCGGGTTCTGTTATTTTGCTCTGCAATACTTTTATTGGCCCCTGTATCATAGATAGCGGAGTGCGCACCTCGTGCACCACATTATCAAAAAATGTTCGCTTGGCAATCTCTACCTGCTTCTGAATTTTGTTTTTACTGTTTGCTTGCACCAGCGCTATAATAGCTGCAAATACTACCAAAAGCAATCCGAGTGTAGCCCACAAATACCTGTTTTTTTGTTGGGTCATAACCTGTTCCTGCGTCAGTTTTGCTAATGCTTCTTTCTTATCAAAGTCGTACTGCATTTGCAGCTGCACAGTCTTTTTCAGGTTATCCTCGTTAAACATACTGTCTTTAGCAATAGTGTACTGTTTGTAGTACTCCAGCGCCTTTTTATAGTCGCCTTTATTGGTATACAGCTCGCTGATATTAAAACACGAAGTGCTCATTTGTCTCATCAGTCCTGTTTTCGTAGCCAAACTAATAGCCCGAAGGAAGTATTTTTCTGCATCGGCTATATTACCCAACTTAAAATAGCAACACCCCAAATTATCTCCCGCTGTGGCCATACCATCATCAAGACCTAATGATTCATATAGGCTATATACAGTCGAAAAGGTTTCGAGCGCAAGTTTATACTGGCCGCGTGCAAAATATATGGCTCCTATGCTATTGTAGATCTCTGGCAGTCCTTTTTTATCTCCAAGCTCTTTGCGCGATTGCTCTGCGACACTTAAAAACTGCAAGGCTTCGTCATATTTACCGAGATTGTAATAGTCCAACCCCATGTTTGCTGTGGCGTTACCAATAAGCTTTTTGCTTCCCAATTCCTGACTAATTTTCAACGCAGCTCCATGATTTTTTAATGCTTCGGTATAATTAGACATGTACATGTACACATTGCCAATATTGTTGTAAGAGGTGGCAATACCTTGCCGCTGGCCAAGCTCCTCGCTCATTTTAAGCGAAAGCAAATGGTATTTCAATGATTCCGACAGCCTGCCCATATTTTCATTAAGCAACCCCATATTATTATACTGGCCGGCCAAGCCCTTCTTATCATTCATTATCTGCGAATTACGGATAGCTTCCTGATAACATTTCAGCGCCTCGTCGTTTTTACCGCTATACATTGCATTCTGGCCCTTGTTGGTAAGAATCTTCGCAAGCAATATCTTATCATCTATCTCTGTCGCAATTGCCTTTGCCTTATCAAGAGCAATAACTCCTGAGTCGTAAACACATCTGTAATTATATATAATCCCAATATTATTAAATGCAGTAGCCATTCCCCGCTTATAGTTAAGCTGCTTACTCAACTCCAAAGCCATTCCGGCATATTTCACGCCTTCCGTTATGCTTATTCCGTAATTAGCCAGCGCTATCTTGTTATATATGATAACCCTGTTTGTGTCTTGCTGGGTTTTAGCTACCGCTGTTTGCAGAGAGTCAATGAGCTGTGCGCCCTGTTTTTGAGCAAACACACAACAGGACATTACAGAAGCCAATACTAGTGAAACAAAAAATACAATGCGGTTCAAGATGCTAAATTTCTGGTTACAATGTACGAAAAACCATACATACGCCGAACGTTAATTATTTATAAAACACTAATTAACAACCCGATTGGCATCAAAACGGGCAACGCTATATGTTATCGCTTATCTGCAACCAACGCATTTAAAAGCTCTTGCGCCGATAGCGCTATGATAACAGCCAAAACCGGCATTGCCAGATAAAACATGCGCTCTACCGACCCCGACAACAGCGCTTGCACAAGCACAGAAACCAATAGCCCAAGCATGGGCCGATCTATTTTCTGCCAAAAAACGCCCATTTTTCGCCTGTCGGCAATAACAACAGCCAAGGGCGCAACCACCCACACACCCACTACCATAGCCATAAGAAAGATAGCGTGGATGCTAAACACTTTAAAAAATGTTCTTTTTATATTGTAAATATGGTGCAGATCGGCCACCATACCGCTTGATACCGGATTGTGGGCAATGTAATCAAATCCGAATCGGTAACTAAATACTACCAAACCCGATGCCGCAAATCCTAACAGCAATTTCCATTTGGGCGCTGCGCCGTATAGCAGTATCAGTGGCGCAATAAAAATGAATGATTCCTTCACAAAAGGCCCCACAAAAAGTAGCGCCAACTGCATCCGCATATCAGCGCGTCTTAGTGATAAAAGGGTTGCCGCAATTACTACGCAAAAAAGTGCATCGGCAAGCGGTAACGCGGCTGAATAAATGGTATATCTACACGTAAGCAACGACAGCAGACCAACTATTGCCGCTATAGCGCTCACGCCAAAGGTTTTCAGGTATTTATAGGTTAGTAGCCCAAACCATGCCGTGAGCGTTATATTGACCACAAAAAATGCAAATGCAAGCGAAAAATCGCCGGTAAAATAAGCGGGTTTCAAATGAACGAAGACGCGCCCCAGCAACAGCTGCAATATCTTCGCAGCCATTGGCACAATAAGGCGGTATCGCCTAACTGGATTCTGAACGAAATCGAGATTGGCAAGACCAAGATAGGATTTGGCATCGGGAAAATGGGTAAGATCAAATTGGAAAAGAACAGTTATTGCCGGCCCGACAATAACAGCCAAACAAAACACAAATACCAAACAGGATTCGCTTGTCATTATGTTTTTGGGTCGTATCATAAACAAATCCAGTTATGCATTATCAAATCGTTCTTGTGCGTACGTAAATACAAATTCAATGCAATATATACCAACCACCCAACAGTAACTAAGCAAGCCTGAAAAATAATAATGCCCATTTACCAATTGTGTTCTACCTTACGATGTAAAAAGTAAAAAATGAAAATCAACCTATTCGCGCTCCTTATTGCTGTCAATCTGTCTATTGGTTGTAGTCATAATGTGTCGAAATACAAGTTGCAGCACAATAAAGATATCGATAAAAGCATCAGCGAAGAACTGACCAAGCTAAACAAACAAGCCTACGGATATCTGGCCAACAACGAATATTCTTCGCTTAGCGATCTGTTTTCCGATACGCTATCGCACTCCATAAATGCCGATTTTACGCAAACGTTTATACCGCAAATGGCAAAATCGCTAAAAGGAAAGGGCTATAAGGTGTTTGACGAATATTATGTAGAAAATCCCCTACTCGATTCGCCTATAACCATTGCAGGCGGCGCGGGCGAAACAGCCTACAAGTTCCGGTTTAAGTCGCCAACTAAACAAACCTATATTACACTGCTCACTTCAGAAGATTCTACCAATGAGATCATGCTGACGCTTGCCTGGGGCAAATATGACGGCAAGTGGCAGCTGAATATAGTGAGAGGGGAAGATTATTCTATAAACGGCAAAAACGCCATCGATTTTTATAAAGCTGCCCGCAAATATCGCGACAGCGGCGATTTTGTGGACGCCATCAACACAATGTGGTTCTCTACGCATTGTGCCAACCCGAGCGGCACATATATGACCTATGACATTGCCGGACAAATAAACAGCTTCGCAGATTCGTTGGGCAAGGAGCTGAAAGAAAAGTATGAACTACCCTATACCATTAAGCAACTGACTACAAAACCACAGGTATTCAATATCCATTACGAATTTATGGAAGGCGCGCTTACGCCAATGATCATGTATTTATCTACTATTCCGGTAAACGACACCACCAAGCTGAAAGCCGAGAATAATGAGTTTCACCAGCAGCTTGATGCAATATTTTATGGCATGAACAAAAACAACAAAAACATTATTTATCGCGTTTACAACCAGCAACCAGTGCCTAACACAAACCCACCGTATTTTGGTTTTGTGAAGCGCAACTAACCAATACTATATTTTGCGCTGTTCTTTTATCGCGCTGAATCAAAATCGCACATGTTGTTTTCCCGTTTCTAAAACACGGTTCTACACAATTGTTCATAAATAATATGACGCCTGAAACACCTAAAGACCGGCAGATATACGAAAGCGAAATTGCCCGATACTGGATAGATGACAATGGCTTTCTTGTGTCTATTTCAAAAAACATTACGCGCACTGTTGAAAATATAGGCGCCAATGTGGAGCTGGTAAAAAGAATAACCAACAATAAGCCTCTGCCTTTGTTGATCTACCTGACTAATTCGCCGGTACCTGATAAGCAAACTCGGAAGTTTTCTGCCGAACAAGTTCCGAAAATCTATTCCGCTATGGCTATGGTTGCCAGCTCCGGGCTGTCTAAACTGATTATGAATATGGTGTTCGGCCTAAAAAAACCGCCGATACCCATGAAGAGTTTTAGCGACTCAAAAGCTGCAATTGATTGGCTAAAACTACAGCAACTATAAAACATGACCATCATATTGTTGCATCATTATCCGGCATCAATCGCTTAGGGCATATTTGCTGCGACTGCAAAATCCTAAATAAAAAAAACCACCGCAGTATAGGTGCAGTGGTCTTCGTATCGTTTGTTGTTTGTTATATTTTCCAGTCGTCTACGCTGTCGCTGTCGGTTAGTGCGCTCATTTCAGGCGTATTAATTATTGCTGCTTCATCGCCATCCTGATCGTGGTTGAATGCATCGAAATCAAAATCGGGCATCAGGTCGGTTTTTACATAGCCTATGGTTTCGGTAAGGCCTGCAAGAAATTTATTGAAGTCCTCTTTGTACAAAAACATCTTGTGGCGATCATACCCGTTGTCGTCAAATCTTTTTTTGCTCTCGGTAATTGTTATAAAATAATCATTGCCACGGGTAGCGCGAACGTCGAAAAAATAAGTTCTTCTCTTACCTGCTTTAATACGTTTGCTGAACAAACTCTCATTACGGGCCTCGCCACGATTCTCGTTGTAATTTTTGTTTTCGTACGCCACAATGCTGTGTTTTAGTAATTATTATCTCACAAATTTAATTAAAGACTTTAAGTATCCAAATTATTTTCAACCAACTAAGGTCTATAAACGAAATTGTGGGATTATGAATTAGAGGCATAAAAGAAGAATGGAATATTTGATGGTTTTTTTGCTCTATTTGCCCGTTTTCAGCGTTTTTGTTTAGTTTATTTTTAGCAAATAGCCATCACGCTACAACAAAATGATAGCCTTGTCCTTTAAGCGTTACAATCTCTATGCCCTCGGCTCCGGTAAAATAGCTGCGTAATTTGCGGATATACACATCCAGATTGCGCGAATTGAAGAACGAATCGTCGCCCCAAACGGTCTTTAAAAGCTCGCGCCTGTCTACGGGCGCATTTTGGTGCGCGCACAGCATGGCCAGTATCTGCGACTCGCGATTGGATAGTTTTATGGTGCCTTCGGGTGTATGTAGCTCAAATCTGCCGGGGTAAAACCTGAATTGTTTAAGAGTCACTTCGTCGGGCAGGGTTTGCAGCGCGCCGGCATCCTTACCCATTATTTTCAGCTGATTGTCTATGCGCACTATCAGCTCTTCCATACTAAATGGTTTTTTAAGATAGTCGGTGCCGCCGGCGCTAAACCCTTTTACCAGATCTTCGGTCTGTGTTTTGGCTGTTAGAAAAATGATAGGAATACTTGCATTTATGTTGCGTATGTGGCGCGCCAAGGTGTAGCCGTCTACATCGGGCAGCATCACGTCGAGCAGGCATATATCGGGTGCAAAGCCGTTTATGGCGTCCAGCAGCGCGCTGCCGTCTTTCTTGTGCAGCACCTGGTAGCCTTTCAGGGTCAGGGTGTCTTTTACTATACGCGCCAGATAGGGCTCGTCTTCTATATAGAGTATCTTTTTCATCGGTTTTGTTTCGGTATGGGCGTTTGCGGAAGCGGGCTTAAAAAGACAATGTGAACATACAGCCGCCTTCGGTTACGTTTTGCACATTTATGCTGCCATTGTGCTGGCGCATTACCTGTGCGGCATAGCTCAGGCCCAACCCGTAGCCCTTGGTATTGTGCCGGTTGCCGGTAGGTACTCTGAAAAATTTCTCGAACACCTTTTCTTTAAATTCTTCCGGTATGCCGGGGCCGTTATCGGTAAGCGACAGCCTTACTGCGCCGTTTTGCTCGGTAAGCGTTATCTCTATATGCACCGGCTTGTTGCCATATTTCAGGCTATTGTCCAGCAGGTTTATCAGCACGCCCTGCATATGCAGTTTATCCATGGGTATCAAAAAGGCGCCGCCCGACACATTGAAGCGTATAGTAGCATTGTTTTTCTGCAACCTTGGCTGCATAGACACTATTACCTCGTCGGTCAGTTTTTTCAGGTCGTAGCTTTCCTGCTGCATGTATATACGGCCCGACTCCAGCAAGGCGGTGTTGAGCACACGCGTAGCCAGCAGCTCCAGTCGGTCCATTTCTGCGGCGGCCATACCCAGATATTCGCGGCTCAGCTTGGGGTCGTCTATTATGTTGAAGCTGGTCATGGCTTCCAGCGCCACCTTTACGGTAGCGATAGGCGTTTTCAGCTCGTGCGACATATTGCTGATAAAATCATCCTTCATGGCGCTCAGCTTCAGCTGCGCTTTCAGGCTACGGTAGGTAACCAAAAAAGCCGCCGATGTAAGCGATAGCAGTATGAGCGCAAAAACATACTGCGGCCACAAACGCCAAAACAGAAACCCGCGAAAGTTGTCGACCAGCACGCCGTTGGCATTGGTAAAAAAGCTGCTTTGTATAAATATCGCCTTATCGCCCTTGGTATCGCTATCGCTGCTGTTTATCCACTCTGCATTAAAGTTCCAGCCGTTGTGCTTCATTTCGCTTTCAAAAATTTCATTGAAAGCTATGGTGTCCATCCTGAACAGCTTTTTTTCTTGTTCGGTAGTCAGCCTTGCGCCGGCCAGCAGGGTTTTATGAATGCCTTGCGGCGACAGAACAATTTTATCGCCGTCGCTGCTGCGCAACACCAGCGGATTGATGCCTGCAGGGTCTATTACATGCGTGAGCAACAGCGAGTCGGTTATTTTTTGCTGCACATCTGTAAATACTTTGGTGATGTTTTTTTTCAGTTGCTCCTGCTGCTCATTGTACTGACTCATAAGCCAGTGAGCGGTAAATGCCAGCAGCAATACCTGACTGAACAACATTAGCCCCTTTATCCATTGCAGTTGTGTTTTTTTGACAGCGCTCATAATTGAAAACAAAAATATACGATTGCCTTCTGGCTTTCACATTGATTAACGTTATTTAACGTTTTGTGGTATATGTGGCCCGTATAGCGGGCTATTATTTTACGGATGCTGGATAACTTTTTATGGAAAACAGATTTTTTTGCATCTTTACCCTGATTGCTGCGCAGCAGCGCATAACCAATACCCCCGATTTTTGCAAGACGCCAACAAGTATAACGCCCTTACCGACGAGGAATTGCTGCTCGCTTATCGCGCAGGCGGCGACAGTCAGTTTATAGGGCGACTGCTGCAACGGTACACGGCGCTACTGCTGGGCGTGGGCTACAAATACCTGAAAGACCGTACACAGGCCGAGGACGCCGTGCAGCAGGTGTTTCTTAAAGCGCTGACCAACCTGCCCAAGGGCGAGATAGCCAACTTTAAAGGGTGGCTGTATATACTGATGCGCAACCACTGCCTGCAGGGCCTGCGCGACAAAACCTATACTACCGGAGAAGCCGCCCTTGCCGATGTGGCGGCAGCCGAACCGGATAAAGAAGAAATAGCCTGGCACGAGTATACGCTGCAACAACTAAACGAAGCGATAGCGCTGCTGGCCGATGAGCAACGGCAGACAATAACGCTTTTTTACCTGCAACGCTGTAGCTACGAACAGATAATAGCCCAAACAGGTTATACCTTTATGCAGGTGAAAAGCTATGTGCAGAATGGCAAACGGAATTTGAAAACCATATTACTAAAAAAACTGGGCGAACGCCGCAGATGAACGAACAGAGCAACATACCCGATTTTGGCGCTGCCGGAAACGGCAAACCAAGCCTTGCCGAAGATAAGCTGCTGGCCTATCTGGAAGGATCGCTGACGCCGCACGAGCAGCGCGAGGTGGAGCTATGGCTGGCAGAGGAGGGAATGGAAAGCGACGCTATAGAGGGACTGAAAATGATGCCTGCGGCAGATACCCGCCAAAGCGTGGGCCGGATAAACCACAAGCTGCGCAAAACCCTGACTGGCGCAAAACGCAAACGCCGCCCCGCAAACACACAAGAGGCCACCTATATAGCCATTGTGCTGCTTCTGTTTTTAGCCGCTGTGGCGTATTATGTTGTTTCCAAAACATCGCAAAAGCCCCCAGCGCCGCCCGCAATGCATAAGGAGCATAGTGTAAATTAGTACATTTAA
>CAZLPE010000078.1:0-17277 GCA_964561325.1 uncultured Flavipsychrobacter sp. | reverse complement strand
TGACCTTCGGGTTATGAGCCCGACGAGCTACCGCTGCTCTATCTCGCGCTATGAGAGTGCAAAGGTAGGGGTTTGATGTGGTTCTGCAAAACTATTTTTAGCTTTTTTATTTTAACGTAGGTTGGGCAGCGATTTTTGTATTGATTGTATGTTTTGCATCATCTCGTTTGCGGTTATTATTCCGTTTGTTATGCATACTTCACGTATTGCTCCATTAAAGCTACAATCTCGCGTTAGTTGGTTGCCTATGGTAATTCTCTTATCACTATTGGCGTAGGGTAGCGGGCCGGGGTTCGAGCTTACTATTAGCGAGCCGTTGTCGTATATTTTCAGTTCTTCCTTTGCAAGCGTTATTACAAGATAGTGCCATTGTTCGGGCGCCAATGGAAATATAGCATTGGGTGTAATGTTGGTGCCGTTGCTATACCCAAAAACATATGTGCCCAAATTGCCTATATTTTGTTGCAGCGTGAATCCTTTTACGGGTCCATCCTGATCAAAATTATTCAATATAGTTGCATTTGGCGTCTGCTGAGCAGCCGGTTTAAGTAGTAGCTGTATAGTAAAGTCGGTGGCGGTTGTTACCGGCGGCACATCTAAACCTATGGGCGCTAATGTGTCTTGTATGCCATAATGCATCAGCGGCTTCGTTTGTTCTGAAAACAATAGCGGTGTGGCTTGTTTGCTAAATGCTATACAATCGTTTTTTTGCTTATTCTGATTAGCATGTAGGTACGGGAAAAAGTCGTTGTAGCGATTTCCCTCCCGGGCATTGCATACAATATAATAGCCTTTATCTACAAGGTCGCTCATGAAATTGATAAAGTCTTTACGGTATACCCATGTAGGGCAGGGACTGAAATATCCTTGCGGCACATAACCGCCGTAATAGTAATGGTAAAGGTCGAAGTTGAAATTCAGAAAGTATACTTTATTACTGTTATTGGTTAAGCTACGCACTGCGGGTATATCTACCGGCATATTGCGAAATGGCTGAATCAGCTCGTTTGCCGCAAGATTATCTTTTTGCAAGTTTACTTTTTCTGCTATGCGCGGAGCATAACAATAACCAAGGAGCGCAGTAGATGCTAATGGCAATGCCATAATGGTTAGTTGTTGCAATAAGTTTGGTTGGGCAATGGCGGGCGTTTTAGATTTGTTGTTTGCAGGTATTGCTTGCTCGGTTTTTTGTTTCGAATCTGCGTTGTGCATCAGCAAAAGATCGAACAATACATACAACGACAATATGAGTACTCCAGATATGTTCAGAATGTTGTTTTCGTGGCTACGACCAAAAAAATACATGGAATTGCCGGTGGTCAGTAGTACTACAAACAATCCGGTGTTGAAATACTGAATACCTAACTGTTTTTTAAAACGGAATAGCAGTACAAACACACCGCTTAGAATGATGGGTACATACCAATAAAATGAGGTTTTGGCAATTTGCATCATATTTACGCCCAGCTTGCGATACATGATAGCGCTTGGTGAGAAAAACTCGTGAAATAGCACAAAGCACATTCCTACCGAAGCGATAAGAATGGCTACGTTAATAACGCCCATCTTTACATGATTCGTTAGAATGGCTGCTATGCTTTGTCGTTCCGTCGCAGTTTTTTTGTAGTTATCGTATATGTCTGCAAACAATAAAATAGCCAGTATTTCGGCATATGCCCCCGAATATATCAACCCAAGGTTGCGATGGAAGATAACCAATAAACCAAGCATAAGACCAACAGTCCAGTGGCGGATTCCTTTTTTGTGCGCAATAATCAGCGGAAGAATCCACAGATCGAGGCGTATAGGCGTGCATTGGAAAATGCTCGGATTATCGGCCCAAATACTATAGAAGCGAACCGTAATGAGCCCTACAATAAACACAACAGACAATCCTTTTGTTTTGAAAAAACTGTCGGCAAAATAAAATAGCCCAATGAACAATAGAAAGAATGAAACATTACCCAGATATGCGTAAGTAGCCAGATCGAAATTTAGTTTCATCCAAGCCCATCCTATAAACGATAAGTAATAGTCGTACTGAAAATAAATTTCAGAAATCTTGAATCCATGATACAGCCTCAACGCCGGGCCAAGTATATACGCAATATCAGTTTCGCTCGGCGGACCCAACGCAATAAAGCCGGTAAAGCTGCTTATTGCAACAACCGCTATTACAGCTGCTATTTTTGATTTCAGGTACAATAAATACAAACCAATAGATAAAACTACAAGCACAATAGGAACCAGAATGTTTGTAGGGTCTAAGGAAGATACCGGTGGCAGGAATCCAATATTGTAAAAATAAAATGCAGCTATTGCAAGTAGTACACCATTAATCGGGAGGTAGTATTTGTCGGTTTTTACAAAGTTGATTATTACCGGCGACAGTAGGAGCGACCCAATCATATTGGCAAACATGATTACATACAAAGCAAAGCTCTCGAATCCGTCCCGTTCATATATTGCCCCTCTGAAGTAAATAACGAAATCAGCAGCCGTAATTTTAGGATTAAACGAACGGATCCAACCTGCCAATAAATAGAAGATGAACCATAGCAGGCAGCTTACAGCTATATTTACAAGTAGTAGTTCTTTGTAGTCGGAGACATATACAGACGATCTATTTGTATTGTTGTGTTTTGCTAACTTAGGATAAAACAAGGCTATACCCAAAACGGCAAGCAGTATCGTTACAAAAATAGGCGATGTCTTTTCGGCAGTCAGGGAGTAGTCAATCAGCGTTAGTTGGTCGTCGAGCGACTGACCGTTTGCTTTCTGCGATTTTTCGCTTATTTCTTTAGCATTGCCCCATCTGCCTGCGCCATAGTAAGCAGTATATAGTTCAGGGTAGGTATCTTTAAATGTAGAGTCAAGTTTTATGCCTTTTTCTGCATTTTCAATAGCCAGATCATATTTCTGCATTGCATTATATACGTGGCTTATCAAGTAATACGAAACTGCATTAGGTTTTGTAGCTATAGCTAGTTTAAGTGAGTCGATTGCTTCTTCGTAATAGCCGTTATTTTGCAAGCTAAGCGCCTCCCTTGTCAGTAGCATAGCTCTAACATCCGGCATATCGTTTTTTTGCTGGGCGTGGCTCGAAATGCTACAGCTAAGTAATAGCAGTAACGTAAACGCCAAAATCATCTTAACCAGTTTCATACTATATGTTTGTGGTTTCAAAAAGTATTGTAGTAAAAAATAAATTTAGCAACATTTAAAGTAAATAACCTTTATAAACACAAATGCATCCTTTGGGCTTAGTAACAGCCGCTGGATGCATTTAAATGTGTATACTAACGTGAGTATCTTACTGTAAATATTGCAAAAAATATGAAAATGCAATAGCTTATTTCAACTTATTTTACAATTTGGTTGTCTTTTTTGAAGTTTTCTATTTCGCTCGACGAATTCAGTTTCTTACCCTTATATATTACAGATCTGCGAATGAATTTTGGACGACCTTTACTTTCTTCGAATATTTTAGATAGGTATTCGCCCAATATAGACGCTGCCAATATCTGCACGCCGCCAAAAAACAAGATAAGCACTATAAGCGTAGTGATACCCTGCGGCACATCGGGATACATGAATCTGGCAAATATCTGAATAATCATTGCCAAAAATGAAACGCCGGTAAGTATAAAGCCTACATAGCTCAGCATTTCGAGCGGCACAAAACTAAACGAGAATATAGCCTTACGGGCCCATCCTATGTTTCTGCGCCAGTTGTTGGTGCTCTTTCCAAACATACGTTCGGGTCGCACATAGTCAACGCCTACCTGTTTGAAGCCAACCCAGGCACGCAGCCCCCTAACGAATATTTCTGTTTCAGGTAGGTTAATAAGCTCGCGAACTACCTTACGATCCATAAGCGAGAAGTCGCCGGCGTCGACAGGGATTTTTATATAAGACAAGGAACTGAACAAACGATAAAAACCTTTGTAAACCAGATTCATGAAAAACGACATTTCGCGCTTCACCCGTTTACCATAAACAACATCGTAACCTTCCACCCATTTTTTATAAAAATGGGGTATTATTTCCGGCGGGTCTTGCAGGTCGCCATCCATAAGTACCACGCCGTCGCCGGTAGATATCTCCATACCGCTCAGGAACGCCGATTGTGAGCCAAAGTTTCTGGAATGCGTTATGCCAATAACATTATTATCGCGCGCAGCTATTTCCGCTATTATTTGTTCTGAGTTGTCGGGCGAACAGTCGTTTACGAAAATGATTTCGTAGCGCAACTTGTTCTCGTTAAACATTTTTACAAGACGCTCATACATAACCGGTATTGCCTGATCGTCTTTATAGCAAGCAATGATGGCGCTTATTTTAGCGTTGAGTCGCGGGTTTTTGAACGCCGCTACAATAGTATCTGTATAGTCCGATTGCTCGTGCCAGTTGTAGGTTGCGCGCAGACCATCTTTGAGCGACGTTTTAGCTTTCCATCCCAATTCATTGTTAGAATTTTCTGGATTACCATACCAGTCTTTAAGATCCCAATTACGGTTTTGCATATTGCCCCACACTGGCGCCGCCGAGATTTTAAACTCGCGCTGCACCAAGTCTACTAATTGCTCAAGCGTTGTTTTTTTACCTGTACAAATGTTGTAGGAGTTGCCATATAGCTTCGGATTCATATTGAGCGCCGCGTCTACAAAAGCTTCTACTGCATCGGTTACATATACAAAGTCGCGACTTATTTCTTTTTCTACCAGGTTGGGGTAGGCGCCCTGACGCGCTTTCTCTATCATAACCGGTATCAGTCGGTCGGGTTCTTCCCATTGGCCATATATAGAGTAAAGGCGTAGGTTGAGCGCAGGTATGTTTTTGAAACGGGCGTAGTATTGTATGATATATGCAGCCGATACTTTTGATGCCGCATAGTGGCTGTTGGGCTCCAGCGTATCGGTTTCAAGTGGGGCCGCCGAATTTGTGCCGTACTCAGAGCTACTACCTGCATGTACATAAGCTTTTACATCGGCGCAGGCGTCCAGTATGTTTACAGTGCCATTTACGTTAGTTTCGTATATGAGTTTTACATTGCTTTGTTTGCTGTAAGCGCCATAAGCTGCAAGGTTGAACACAGTTTTGGGCTTATATTCATCAAAAATGTGCTTTACCGAATTTGCTGAGGTAATATCGCAATGAAGAATATTTTGAGAGGGTATATTAAGTAGTTTAAGCCTCCAGGCGCTATTGGCATCGTGGGTCATGGCATAGCAATCAGTGCGCACCGTAAATACGTCGCGCATGATGTTTGCCCCAATAAAACCGCTAGCTCCGAAAACGAGTATCGGGCCTTCCAGCTTTTTTATTTTCTCTTGTAATTCCGAGTAATTGATCATGAAAAATTAGAAGTATGCGTTTATGATTTCCGTTATGTTGCCCTGGTCTATACCGCTCAGGCGCTGATGGTAGCTTTGGCTGCCATACAGTCCGCCTGGATAACCTTCGGCGCGGAGGCTGGTGAATTTTTTAACCGGTAATGCAGATTCGTTTATTAGCAATGAAACAGCGCTGCCTAAACCGCCTATGGAAATATGCTCTTCTACAACAAGTACGTTACCCGTATTAGCTATACTTTGTCTCACGTCGTCGGGTAGGGCGGTAAGCGGCATTTTATTCACTATAAATATGTCGGTCTCGCTTTTGTGGTTAGTACTATTTATTGCGGCTATCATGTTGTTAGCCACCGGACTCTGTGCTATTACTGTAAGTTTTGCGTTAGGATTAACTGCTGTGCCCGATCCATATTCCTTCAGCGATAGATATTCTGGCATGTTTTTACCCAATCCCAAACGGAAGTAAGACGGACCATTGCGTGTGAACATATGATCGAGTGAGGAAACCATGTCTTCAATAAATGCAGGGGCGTAGCAGGTCATGTTAGGTAGTCCGCTGAGTACGCCAATATCTTCTATAGCATGGTGCGACGATCCCATTATGCCATAACCGTATCCGCCGCCATTACCTACCACAAATACCGGCAGGTTGTGAAAACAGACATCGTTGCGGATCTGCTCGAGGCAGCGGTATACTACAAAAGGCGCGATACTATAGCAAATAACCCGGTAACCCTGAGATGCCATACCTGCGGCAATACCGATCATGCTTTGCTCGGCTACGCCGCCGTTTATGAAACGATCACCCATTTTTAATCCCAGATTCTCGAGGGCATTATAACCAAGATCGCCGGTAATAAAAATAATGTCTTCGTTATCTTGAACTATTTTCTCTATATATGAAGAAAAATGTTTTCTCATTACTGTGAAGTTGGACTGATTTAAAGGTTGTAATCAATGTTTATGCGGGTAATAGCGTCGTTATATTGCGTTTCATTCATAGGTAGATAATGCCATTCCATTTTGTTTTCCATATACGGAATACCTTTGCCTTTAACTGTATTGGCAAGAATCAATTTGGGTTTGCCATTTTTGTCGTCTATAAATTGTTGTTTGGCGGCTACCATTGCGCTAATGCTGTGCCCGTCTACCTCCACCACATCAAACCCTATAGCTTCCCATACAGCCTTTGCTGCGGTGTCGCCTAATATATCGGCAGTGTTGCCAAAACCCTGAAGTCCGTTTTTATCTACAAATATGATCAGATTATCCAGTTTGTTGGCCACTGCAAAGTGAGCCGACTCCCATGTTGTTCCCTCGTTAGTTTCACCATCGCTCATTAGCACATAGCTAATGCCGCCTTTGCGACCAATTTTTTTTGCCTTAGCTACCCCTGTAGCCAATGGCAAGCCATGCCCCAGCGAGCCGGTGGCAAATGGTATTGCCTTGTACTTTTGCGGGGCTGGGTGTGCGGGTAGGGTAGTAGCGTCTTTGTAAAAAGAGGTCATAGTTTCGTCGGGTATCTCGCCTATTTCATTGAGCATAGTATACAGCGCGGTGGCTGCATGACCCTTCGATAAAATAAAGGTGTCGTCGGCTTCTTTAAATTTAAGAATGCTGATCATTATATCTATGCAACTCAATGAGCAACCTATATGACCTGAATTTGCCATATAATGTAGCCCAAGAATCTTAGTACGAAGTTTGCCCTGTAATTGACGGTGGTCCATAAGCGGGTTAAATGTAATATCTGTTTTCGAAAAATAATCCAAGTTAGTAGAATAGTTTTAAACGAGCAATTTATGCAAATAAAATAAGACTGATTTAATAACGTGCAAATAAAGCATCAAACCATTGGTTGATTAACGCCTTATTCGTATTTTGGCGCTATTCAAAAAAATTGAACGTGGCCACAAAGAAAAAACCAGATTCCGGCAAAGTTACTATTCAAACCCCAAATGAAGCAGTCAAGCCTGTTACTCCCGATATTTTTACCAACTTAGGCAATAAAGCTCCATTAGTGGCATTGGGTTTGATTTTGCTGATTGGGTTTATTGTATTTAAGGATTTTATACTGTTTGATAAGGTATATCTGTTTAAGGATATTGGCAGCGATACCTTTAACTATGCATATCCGTATGCGCACAATGTTGCTGAGTATATATCTAAACATGGTATCCCTAAATGGTCTTTCAACTTTGGTATTGGTCAGAACTTATTTCCGTTTTTCTTACGCGATCCTTTCGATGTTATTGTTTATATAGCTGGCAAGGATCACCTGTATGGCGCTTTTTTTTATCGTGAGTTTTTAAAGATCATTCTCGGAGGGCTTGTGTTTTTCTACTACCTCAAAGAGTTGAAAATGAGCGATTATGTATCTATTATCGGCGCTATTACTTTTTCTTATTGCGGTTTTATGATCGTGGGGAGCGGTTGGTACATTTTTGCATTTGAGGCGTTCAACATGGCATTGATGCTATTAGCGTTTGAACAATTGTTTTCGAGCAATAAATGGCAATTGTTTGTGTTGGCCATCTTTCTCATTTGTATTTCTCAGCCATTCAATTTGTTTGTTTATGGCGTTTTTCTGCTTTTCTATGTATTCCTCAGGCATTTTCAAACAGGAACATTTACAGCCAAGAACATTGGTTTAATACTTGGGAAAATGATAGCGCTGGGCGTTCTGGCAATGCTTATCAGCGCTCCTTTTTTGATAGAGAACTGCGTACAGTTGTTGGAAAGCCCTCGCGGCGGCGGGGTAAACTCCTATGCCAATTTGTTTTCTAACGCTCCAATGTTTGCCGTTTCTGAGATTACAGAGTTAGGCACCAGCGTAATGCGCTTTTTCTCAAGCGATCTTTTAGGCACGGGTAATGAATATAAAGGTTGGGGTAATACACTGGAAGCTGGTATGTTCTATTGCGGATTATCTTCATTGGTTTTGATGCCGCAGGTGTTTCAGTTCCTATCGCGCAAGGTGAAAATATCATTTGCCGTAGTGATAGGCGTCTGGATAGTTATGTTGATTTTACCTTACTTCCGCTATGCTTTTTGGCTGTTCACCGGTAATTACTTCAGGGCATATTCTGCAATACTTGGGTTCTTTTTTATGTATTACTCCCTCGTTGCGCTCGATCTTATCTTGAAACATAAGAAGGTTAACCTCATTGTACTGATCGGTACTATGGTTGCCCTATTTGCATTGCTCAATTATCCGTATTTCCCCGACAGCGAAATAATCAGTCACGGCATACTGTTGTTTGTTAGTATAATGCTCATGGTTTATGGTGTGTTGGTGTTTTTAATGGGTCGTCAGGACAGTCCTGCATATCTGAAGTACGTATACATGATAGCGGTAGCTCTCGAGCTTGCATTTTTGTCGAGCATATCCGTAAATGATCGCGATACAGAGTTGGCTGCAAATCTTTCACAAAAAAAGGGCTACAACGACTATACGGTAGAAGCGGTAGACTATTTGCATAAAAAAGACCAGTCGTTTTATCGTATTGATAAGGTTTATGCTTCTTCTCCGGCTATGCACTTCTCTATAAACGACGGTATGGCGCAAAGCTATATGGGAACAAGTAGCTATAGCCCCTTTAATCAGGTATACTATGTTCTTTACCTGCAACAGACAGGTATTTCAAGAAAAGAGAACGAATTGCAGTCGCGTTGGGCAATTGGGGTGGCATATCGTCCTATTCTGGAGTCTGAACTACAAGTAAAGTACATACTTGCAAAGGGGCCGATAAACCCAATACAGCGCGCAGCATGCGATTCGATTACTTCGTTTGGCGATGTGCGT
Source organism: uncultured Flavipsychrobacter sp. (assembly GCA_964561325.1). Taxonomy (GTDB): domain Bacteria; phylum Bacteroidota; class Bacteroidia; order Chitinophagales; family Chitinophagaceae; genus Nemorincola. The sequence goes on along the minus strand of CAZLPE010000078.1, from coordinate 8,118 downwards.
ATATACCAGAATAAGTATGTAATACCTTTCGGTCCAACTTATGAATACTATATCAAAGACAGTATTTATCGCACATTATCCAATGATCAGAAAGATTACATAAGCCTCCGTGCTTGTGTAGTAGGGGATACTGATTTGAATAAACTTGGTTCTGTTAAGGAGTTCCCATTGTCGGATACAGTAAAAGGATTTAATTTTGATTTGTATCGCGCATATGTCGATGGTCTGAAAAAAGATACGCTAAGCCTTACTCATTTTGGCGAAACGCTGATACAGGGTAAAGTAAACTTGCCTGAAGACAAGATAATGTTCCTTTCCGTTCCTTTCGACGGCGGTTGGACGCTAAAAGTAGATGGTCAAGTGCGTAAAAAAATAATACTGAACGCAGGTATGACCGGTATACCGCTAACCAAGGGGCAACATACTATTGAGATGTCGTACGAGCTGAGGTACTTTATGAAGGGCGTTTATCTGTGTATTGTTGGACTGCTGATATACATAGGGTTTTACTTTTGGACAAAAATGCAAAAGAAAAAAGGCGATACAGCAGACAGCACGGTTTCCGTATAACAGTGCATTAATCTATATAGACACATAGTTTAGGGCGGTTTGTACGAGTTACAAACCGCTTCCTAATTTACAGGGCTTGTTGTTTCGGGATATTGGAAGGTATACTGAGCATTTAATTTAATTGAATGAAGTTCATTTGGCAACATATAAGTGCAATATTAGACCAGTATGATGGCAGCTTGCCATTGGCCTATTATTTGAAGAATTATTTTAAACAGCGACCCATTTTAGGCAGTCGCGATCGCAGGGTTATATCTGCTATGGTTTATAGCTGGTATAGATGCAGTAAGGGTTTCGGAGACTGGCCGGAACATTTTGCGTTGCAAGACAGAGTAGGTTTATGTATGGCGCTTTGCGGCGCAACTATACCTGAGTTTTTGAAGGCACAGATAGAGGAAATAGTAAGTAAAAGGTTAGTCCCTGAGTTCAAACTGGATAAGTTGTATGAAGGTAATCCAAAACTGTCGGAAGGAATAAAGCAGCACGATTGGCTAAACTCTATGCTACGCCAACCGCAATTGTTTATTAGAGTGCGCAAAGACATAGATAAAATAGTCAGCCTGTTGGATGATGCCGCTATTCCAGTTAGCTTAGTTGCAGATAAGTGTATAGCGCTACCCAACGGCGCTAAGATAGACCAATTGTTGCCGGCAGATTGTTATGTAGTGCAGGATGCGTCGTCGCAAGCTACAGGGGCGTATTTTCAACCGAAGAAAAATGAACAGTGGTACGATTGCTGCGCCGGCGCTGGTGGAAAATCTTTATTGCTTAAAGACATTGAGCCGGGTGTAGGCCTTGTAGTGAGCGACAAACGAGATAGCATAATACACAATTTATTGCAACGCTTCAGACTGTACCGGCACATATTGCCTACTGCTGTGATAGCCGATGCTGCAAATACAACAGCGCTAAAAGATAGATTAGGCAATAAACGTTTTGATGGTATTATTTGCGATGTGCCTTGCAGTGGATCCGGCACTTGGGCCAGGACGCCCGAGGCTTTGTATTTTGCCGGAGAAAGTAAGCTAAGTCAGTTTCCGGATCTTCAATCACAAATTGCTATAAATGCTGCGCATTATCTAAAGCCGGGCGGAAAGTTATACTATATTACCTGTTCCGTATTTAGCGCAGAGAACGAAGCAGTTGTAGCGCGTGTAACAAAGGCTACTAATCTTGTGGTACAGGAAATGAAGCTTATCAACGGACTGGCTGTAGGCGCCGACAGTATGTTTATTGCGGTATTGACCAAACAAAAGTCGGATATTTAATAACTGATTGACGCCAACCGATTCTTAAATACCCGACTTGTGTGTTTTGGTAAGTTTATTATTTAGCGCTTTTTGCTTTGAAGCTATTTATTGCGTTTCTGGTGAAGTCGCTGAGTACCAACTGGCCGCTGATAGCCGCGCGTTCTGAAAGCAATGTATCCCAGTTTTCAGTTCCCTGCCAGAAAGTCTTTTTTAGCTGAGCCATTGCTAATGGACTACTATGTGCCAGCTTTTCGGCAAGGGTATTTACGGCGTCATCCACGCCTAAAATAGTATTATACATTTCAGCATAGAGGCCATGTCTTTTACACCATTCTGCCGAGCGCCACTCTGTGGCGTCAATAGCCAGTTGCGACAGGCCCGATACGCCAATTTTGCGCTCTACAGCTGGACCAACAACAAATGGCCCTATGCCTATAGCCAGTTCGCTCAACTTAACCGAAGATTCAGAAGTTGCAATCGCATAATCGGTAGCTGCAATTAAACCAACGCCGCCGCCAACTGCCTTGCCCTGAACTCTGCCGATAATCAGTTTGTGGCATTTGCGCATAGCATTGATAACGTTTGCAAAACCGCTGAAGAATTTTTTTCCTTCTGCTTCATTGGTAATGGCCATTAATTCGTCAAACGAAGCGCCGGCGCAAAACGCCTTATCTCCGGCGCTGCGAAGGATGATCACTTTTACCCGGTTGTCTATTCCTATATCATTTATTGTTTTTGCAAGGTCGTTTAGTATAGCAGCAGGTAATGAATTGCTTGCTGGATGGAAGAATTCAATAGTGGCGATTCCATGATCTATTTCATGATTTACATAGCCTTCGGTATGACGCATAAGTATCTGTTTAGTCTGCAAATATCACTACTAATTTAAAATTAACATAACGAACCACGGAAATTTTAACAAAAGAGCGAACCCAAATGCCGTTTTAGCTGACGAAAAATAGTTTCTTAATCGAAATTTAATTGTAGTAACACATTTGAAACTGAATCTTTGGCTCGATTTTGGTTGCAAGCATTTTCGGTAAAATAAACCGGTTTTGTACAAGCAAAGCGTTTGCAGTTTTAATATATAAAATAAATACAGTGTTTTTCTTTTGTTTATTTGATTGATTATTTTGTAATATTTGCTATGTGTTTTTTAGGTGTTCTTAAATAATTGTTAAAGGCAACTAAAAATCTAAGGATTGGGGGCATTTTTACGTCATTATTCATTGAACTCATTTTTATGAGGGAAAAACAGGAGCATTAAAGGTTGTAGTAATAAAAATATCATTATGAATATTGGTCTGGCTATTAAATCCATCAGAAAGAAATTAGGAATACCGCAGCACGAACTCGCAGAAAAATGTCTTATTTCACAATCTGCCCTATCGCTAATTGAAAACGGAGTAAAAACTCCAAGTCAGAAAACGATTGCAAAAGTTTGCCAGGTACTTGAAATTCCGGAAGCTATAATATACCTCGTGGCTATGCAGGAAACAGATGTGTCTGAAAGTAAAAGAGGCGTATACAAATTAGTTTATCCCTCGTTGATGTCGCTGGCGCTGCAAATAGTAAATACCGAGCATTTGAATTTACTTGAGCCAAAACTGCTAACAAAAGAGCCGGCATAATATAGTAGCCATAGGTGGGGTATACTCGAAATCTATCTGTTTTTACTGTTTTGCGCTGGCCGCAGAACGGCTTGCCAATTGGTGGTTGCTACAACAAGCGCAATTCGAAATAATACTGAAAATACAAACGGAGAACGTTACTTTTGGTATTGAATGAAGCAGGATATATTTCGTAAAAAAACGCTTGAAGCCATAAATAAAGAAGTAGCTGCTGGCCTGGACGATGGTCATGGCTACAGTATGCACAAGACGCTCAATGTGCGCGATCTTACCTATATGGGTATAGCCGCCATTGTTGGCGCTGGTATATTCTCTACTATTGGCAAGGCCAGTTTCGATGGCGGACCGGGTATTATTCTGCTGTTTTTGTTTATATCGGTAGCTTGCGGCTTTTCGGCTATTTGCTATGCCGAATTTGCGAGCATGGTGCCGATATCAGGAAGCGCGTATACCTACTCTTATGTTGCCTTCGGCGAAATAATTGCATGGATCATAGGGTGGGATTTGCTAATGGAGTATGCTATTGGCAATATCGCGGTAGCTATATCGTGGAGCAGTTATTTTGTTTCGCTGGTAAATAGCTTGCGCATTGACACTATAAGTATAGGTAGCTGGCATTGGGTCGTCAATTTTCATCCGCATATTCCCGAATATTTAGCCACGGATTACTGGACGGCAAAAGAGCAGGGTAGCGAGGCCGCAAAACTGGCGTGGGCAAATGCGCCGGCATTGGGCAGCTATAAATTTATCTGCAACCTGCCGGCTTTTCTGATTACTGTAATTATTACCTGGATAATATATATAGGTATCAAGGAGTCGAGAAGGACTACCAATATAATGGTGATTCTGAAGATAGCTATAATACTACTGGTAATGATAGCGGGCTGTTTTTATGTGCATACCGAAAACTGGACTCCATTTTTGCCAAACGGAATAGGGGGCGTACTTGCTGGCACTTCTGCGGTCTTTTTTTCTTACATAGGTTTTGACGCAATATCTACCACTGCCGAAGAATGTAAGAATCCACAGAAGGACTTGCCAAGGGCAATGTTCTATTCGCTTATTATCTGCACCATAATATATGTATTGATCACATTGGTGCTTACCGGTATGACCAGTTACAAAAATCTGGATGTCGGCGACCCCATGGCGCATGTTTTTCAGTTGATGAACAGTAGGTGGACTGACTGGATTGCCGGCGTTATTTCTATTAGCGCGGTTATTGCTACGGCCAGTGTGTTGTTGGTATTTCAGCTTGGTCAGCCCAGAATATGGATGAGCATGAGTCGCGACGGCTTATTGCCGCCGGTTTTTGCTAAAATCCACCCTAAGTACAAAACACCATCTTTTTCTACAATTCTTACGGGATTGATAGTGGGTATTCCGGCTCTTTTTTTAAATCTCAGCGTTGTAGTTGATCTTACAAGTGTTGGTACGCTGTTTGCCTTTGTGCTTGTATGCGGAGGTATACTAAAGTTGCAGAATGACGAACATAGATTGCAAAGCAAATTTAAAACACCCTACATAAATGGTAAATGGATAACGCCGGGCTTATTTGTGCTCGCAGTTGCATTAATACTCGCATTCAATTATTCGGGCCTACAGCATTTCTTTGTTATGTACGATAAAGTTGGGCCATTTGTAAGAATGAATGTATCTGAGAAAATACCGATGATTGCTTTCGGACTCGTTTTCCTTGTTACAGCCATGTATGCTTACATTCATAAATACTCGCTTATACCTGTGCTTGGTTTTTTGTCCTGCAGTTACCTGTTGTGCGAGTCTGGCGCCACCAATTGGGGGCGGTTTATCATTTGGCTACTTGCCGGTCTGCTGGTGTATTTTGTTTATGGATATAAAAACAGCAGAATTGGTATGCAAGCGCAAAAGAGTAATGGCTAAACGCGTGTTGCAATAAGCAATTGGTTTCAAAAAGCTGGTTCAGCAGGTTGGTCTATTTTATATCTTTGCCGCATGGAATTAAATGCACTTACCGCCATTAGCCCCATAGACGGGCGTTATAGAAACCAGCTTGCTGTTTTATCGCCTTATTTTTCAGAATTTGGGCTTATAAAATATAGGGTAAGAATAGAAGTAGAGTATTTTCTGTTTTTAGCAGAGATGAACGTGATTAGTTTGCCGGCAAACGTAGATAAAGACAGAATAACTGCTATATATACTGATTTCACTGAAGACGATGCCCGCCAGATAAAGAAAACAGAACAGGTAACCAATCACGATGTAAAAGCCGTGGAATATTTCCTGAAAGACAAACTGGCAGAACTTGGCGCGGGAGATAGTGTGGAGTGGATTCACTTTGGGCTAACATCTCAGGATATTAACAATACAGCAATTCCGCTTTCCTGGAAAGAAGCATTGGCAGATACCTATTTGCCTATGTTGCGACAACTTACCGACAAAATACGTAAAATGGCGAGCGAATGGAACGGCATTGCACTGCTTGCGCGCACTCACGGTCAGCCGGCTTCGCCTACATCTTTAGGTAAAGAGTTTATGGTATTTGTTGAGCGTCTGGAAGGGCAAATGCAGTTATTGGCGCAAATACCGCATGCAGCTAAGTTTGGCGGGGCCACCGGCAATTTTAATGCGCACTATGTTGCTTTTAACAACATTGATTGGGTGAAGTTTGGGAATGCGTTTGTGAATGAAAAGCTTGGTTTGACCCGTATGCAGTATACCACGCAAATAGAACATTACGACAACATAGCCGCACAGTTTGATACCCTAAAACGTATTAATACCATACTGATTGATTTTTGCAGAGACGTTTGGCAATACATAAGTATGGAGTATTTTAAGCAGAAGGTGAAAGAAGGAGAGGTGGGTAGTAGCGCCATGCCGCACAAAGTAAACCCGATTGATTTTGAGAATGCAGAAGGGAATTTGGGTATCGCTAATGCACTTTATGAGCATTTGAGTGCAAAATTACCAATAAGTCGTTTGCAACGCGACCTTACAGACAGTACGGTATTGCGCAATGTGGGCATGCCGATAAGCCATAGCTACCTTGCGCTGCGTAGCATAGATAAGGGTATTGGAAAGTTGTTGCTGAACAGCGTTAAAATGGATGCCGATCTGGAAAAGAACTGGGCTGTTGTAGCTGAGGCTATACAGACGGTATTGCGCAGAGAGCATTATCCGAAGCCCTATGAGGCACTGAAAGCGCTGACAAGGGGTAAAACAGATATAACAAAACAGGACATTCATGAGTTCATTGCAACGCTTGACGTGAGCGAAGTAGTAAAAGCAGAATTGATGAATATTACGCCGCAAAACTATGTTGGCGTACCGTACAATATTTAGTAAAAGCGTATATTGAAAGGTGTTATTAATGCGAAGAGGATAATTTTTAAGGCGGTTAATTTTCTGAAAATTGAATAGGTAATCAATTGCGCTTTGATCCAATTTATACTATCTTCGCCCAAATTTTTATAAATGAACTTGCACGAATACCAGGCCAAAGAACTGCTGAAGCGTTATAACGTGCCTACTCAGGGAGGCATTGCAGTTTCTAAAGTGGACGATGCGGTAAACGCATACAAACAGATTTCGGTAGACAACGGAACTAAATTTGCGGTAGTAAAAGCGCAGATACATGCCGGTGGGCGCGGTAAAGGCCGCATGATAGAGGCTCCCGATCAGAGTGGGGTTCAGGTAGTGAAAAGCGCAGAAGATGTAGAGCGCGTAGCGTCGAATATATTGGGCAATACGCTGGTGACTATTCAAACCGGCCCCGCTGGTAAAAAAGTAGGTAAAATTCTGATAGCTCAGGATATGTACTATGATGGCCCCAGCGAGCGCAAAGAATTCTACATGTCTGTGTTGCTCGATAGAGCTAAGAAGCAGAATGTGATTATTTACAGTACTGAAGGCGGTATGGACATTGAAGAAGTAGCGCACCATACGCCGGAAAAAATATATAAAGAATGGGTTCAGCCAGGATTTCCACTTCAGGGATTTCAGGCGCGCAAAATTGCTTTTAACCTTGGCTTGAGCGGCACAGCCTTTAAGAACATGGTTAAGTTTGTAGCTAATCTTTATGACGCTTATGTAGGCCTTGATTGCACTCAGGTGGAAATCAATCCGTTGTTCAAGTCGGCGGATGACAAGGTTATCGCTGTTGACTGTAAGATGATTATTGACGACAACTCATTGATGCGTCATGCTGATCTTGCCGACATGCGCGATAAGAACGAAGAAGATCCTACTGAAGTAGAAGCAGGCGAGTTTAACCTTAACTACGTAAAGCTTGATGGCAACGTAGGCTGTATGGTAAACGGCGCTGGTTTGGCAATGGCTACTATGGATATGATTAAGCTTGCCGGCGGAGAGCCTGCAAACTTCCTGGATGTTGGCGGTAGCGCTAATGCACAGACTGTAGAAGCTGGATTTAGAATAATAATGAAAGATCCTAACGTGAAAGCTATACTTGTCAACATATTTGGCGGTATTGTGCGTTGCGATAGGGTAGCGGCGGGCGTTATCGAAGCTTACAACAAGATGGGTAATATCAATATACCTATTATTGTTCGTCTGCAGGGTACCAATGCAGAGGCTGCAAAGGAATTGATTGTTAATTCTGGTCTGAAAGTTAAATCTGCTATTTTGTTGAGCGAAGCTGCTGCATTAGTGCAGGAAGCAGTTAG
>CAZLPE010000077.1:0-17509 GCA_964561325.1 uncultured Flavipsychrobacter sp. | reverse complement strand
CTCTACTTTGTCCATTTCCTGCACCAGATCATAAAATGTAGTTTCCTTAGTTTTACCGCCATCGTAGCCCTTCCCAAAATCGCCCAGATTTATACCCGTAAGTACTATCTCTTTTATACCGGCGGCGGCCAGTTCTCGCATATTGTTTAGCACACCATCTATACTATCGCTGCGGCTGTGGCCACGCGCCAGCGGTATGGTACAAAAGCTACAGTTGTAGTCGCAGCCGTCTTGCACTTTCAGAAAAGCGCGCGTACGGTCGTTGAGCGAAAATGAACTGTTAAAGCCCGCAACTTCCTCTATATCGCATGAGCAAATTTTAGCGGGGTTATTTTCACTCTTGGTCAGTTCGCTAAGGTGGCGCGCCAGATTAAATTTTTCGGCAGCGCCCAATACCAGATCTACTCCGTCTATATTAGCAATGGCTTCGGGCTTCAGTTGTGCATAGCATCCGGTTATCACTACCATAGCTTCCGGCGCCCGTTTTTGTATGCGGCGCACCAGCATCCGGCACTCCTTGTCCGCATTTTCTGTAACCGAACAAGTGTTGATAACATAAACATCGGCGGCTTCGTCAAACTCTTTTTTCACAAAACCTTCCGCCTCAAGCGTGCGACTGAGCGTTGATGTTTCGGAATAATTGAGTTTGCAACCAAGTGTGTGAAAAGCTACTGATTTGTTCATGTATCGTATTTAATACAGGCTGAATCGCCCTAAAGAATCAACAATTTTCCAACTGTAATAAATAAATTATTGCCCAATGGGATAAAAATCCGTTATTTGTATCAACGGAGCATTACACCCACCACAACTCCTTACAGAAGTAGATTTTTAGATTATTTTTGCAAAATTACTGATAAAAATATTTTTTGGCACAATAATAGCAGTACAAATTCTTATGAAAAAACACATCTTATTCGCCGCTATCGCAATGTCTGCATTTTTAACAGGTTGCGACAAAACCGCCTTATTGACGGAAATAAATGTAGATATCCCCTACAGCACAGAGTTTGTAATGCCTGAAGTGTCGGGCTACACCGGCGGTACGCCGCTGCCTGCCGGAGGTGTAAAAATAGATATACCTGCGGTTGGCTTTGCTACAAACGCGCAAACATATGTTACCGCCAATAAAACATCTGTAGATAAAATAAACAAAGTAGATTTAAAAAGCCTGAATTTGAGGATTGTTTTACCAAGCGGCGGCAATTTCAATTATGTAGACTCGGTATGGATCTACATTTCTGCAAAAAACCAAACCGAACAACTCGTTGCCTATAACTATGGCGTTGCTAAAGGGCAGTCGGCGTTAGATATGTATACGCTTACAGACGTAAACCTGAAAAACTATTTCATTCAGGACTCTATTGCATTTCGCATTAGCGCGCGCATCAACGCTACGCCAGATTCGACTAACAAATTGGGCTTAGGCACTATTTTCCACATGAATGCCAACCCCTTAAACTAATCACCGATACAAAAGTAAATCAGGACAATATTTGGATTTATGAATCCAGATATTGTCCTTTTTCTTTGATTGCTGTAGCCTGCATAATAGTTAAATTAGTATTATAGTTAGCAAATGGCTGAACGTGAGCTGCATTGAGCGCCCGGCAAATAGTATATTTGCTTAAAACGCTACAGGCCATATGCAGTTGCTACACTACTCCTTTGATCTTTGGATGACCATTATTAAATCTAATCCTCAGTTGAAATTGGAGCGTACCGCCTATTTCCAAAAACACTATAACAGGTACGAAAAAACTGCAGATGAAATAAACCATGCGTTACGAAAAGTAGATATACTATGCAATGCGCTCAACGAGAAAACGGGCGAAAGCATTAGCTCAGAAAATATGTACTTGATGGCCATTGCCGACATCAACAATGGCGACACTTGGATGTTGAAAGAAATTGACTTGGTGCGTCTGTATGCAGATATGGAAACACTAATGCTGGAGTACAGCCCTATACCCTACTGCTCGCAAACAGAACGCACCTTGGCTACTTTGCGCGAACGACCGAACACAACATTAGGCTTGCTTAGCAATACTGGCTACACAAAAGGGCGCACCCTACGCAAAATACTTAATCGAAACGGACTTGGGCAGTATTTCGACTTTCAGTTATACTCCGATGAGGCAAACATGGCTAAGCCCAACCCAATGTTTTTTGAAACAATGATAAGTAATGCACGTAACTGCCTGCCTGAGCGGCCTGTAGAACTGCACCAAATGATACATATAGGCGACAATGAGCATGCTGACATTGCAGGGGCGGCAAATGCAGGCATTAGCAGCCTGCTGGTAAATAGTAACAACAGTTGTATATCCACAATCCTATCGCTATGACAACCCGATACTCGCTGCATAAAATTTCAACAGCCGGGCAATTCCCGTTCGATCCAGCAGAATACAGCAGGTTTAAGTTTGGCGACGACCTTGTAGCTCGAAAATTCGGCGCAGAGCTCGCAAGAGGCTTCATTGACGCACACCTTAGAGATAAACACCCAATAGAGCAATTAGTGGTTATTTCAAGTCCTTATTCATTTATACCAACCGCTTCTTTCGCGCTCAAAAACCACTTTGTAAATTACCTAAACAGGTGGCTTGCCGAAAACAATTGTCCGGTAGTGCAAGAGACCAAGGCTTTCAGAACAGTGACGTACAAAGAAGATTATGGCGACCTTAACGCCGCCGAAAGGCTTGCACTAATTGGGAGGGATGTGTTTCATATAGACAGTGTTTTTCTTAAAGGGAAGACGCTTATATTTCTGGACGACATAAGGATAACTGGAAGCCACGAACGGTTGATACTAAAAATGGCGGAGCAATTTGGTCTAACCAACAAAATGTACTTGATGTATTTTGCAGAACTGACCAATAATGACATTCACCCAAACATTGAAAACTACCTGAATTTTTATGAAATAAAATCTATTTTTGATTTAGAGCGCATAGTGAAGAGCGGACAATTTTTCATTAACACACGTTTTGTAAAATACTTACTGTGTTACGACATGGATGCCTTCACCGTATTTATTAACAATCAGGATAACGATTTTATAGAGACCCTCTACGACATGGCAATTGGCAACAACTACCATACCATGGACGCATACCAGTCTAACTTGAACTACGTTAAACAACAACTATTTACTAAACAATCTAAACTGATAAACAATGGCCATTAACCTCCAAAAAGGACAAAGAGAAAATATCTCTGCGCCAAAATTCACTATTGGTCTGGGCTGGGACACTAACTCCACATCGTCTGGTTCAAGCTTCGATCTCGATGCATCTGTATTTATCCTTGGAGCCAACAAAAAGCTGGTTTCCGATGAGCATTTCGTTTTTTACAATAATCTGAAATCGCCAGACGGCGCGGTAGAACATACCGGCGACAACCTGACCGGCGCAGGAGATGGCGACGACGAACAGATAAATGTAGACCTTAGTAAAATAAGCGGCGCTGTAAGCGAAATATGTATTGTGGTAACCATACACGAAGCAGCTGCGCGCAAACAGAACTTTGGTCAGGTACGTAACTCCTTTATCAGAATTGTAGATGCCGCTACAAACAGCGTATTGCTAAAATACGAACTGGAAGAAGATTTCTCGATAGAAACCGCTGTAGAGTTTGGCCGCATTTACAAACGCGACGACAAATGGAAATTTGAAGCCGTTGGGATGGGTATGAGAGGCGGACTACAGGAATATCTGAACAAATACAACTAAACACAAAACTTATGGCAATAAATCTGCAAAAAGGACAACGCATAAATTTAGAAAAAAGCAATGGCAGCAAACTGCAAAATATATGCGTAGGTATAAACTGGGGCGCTATTGAGAAAAAAGGCTTTTTAGGGTTTAATAAAACCAAAGAAGCTGTAGATCTTGATGCCAGTTGCGCGCTCTATAACGACAAAAAAGAGCTTATAGACATAGTATATTTTGGCAACCTGATTTCTAAAGACTATGCAGTAAAGCACAGCGGCGACGACCTGACCGGCGATATGGGCGGCGATGATGGCCTGGACAATGAAGTAATAACATTGTTTATGGGCGGTCTTAATCCGGCTGTGGCTTATGTTGCTTTTGTGCTCAATAGTTTTCGCGGGCACGACTTTGGCGCTATTCCATTTGCATCAATACGTATATACGAAGGTACGCCCACGAGAGTAAACGAAGTTTTTGCTACTTACGACATAGCTAATGGTCCCAACTTTGCCGGGCACGTATCTATGGTAATGGGTGTTTTCTACAAGAAAAACGGCGACTGGAAGTTTAACGCTATAGGCGAGCCTACTAAGGATAAAAAACTGGAAGAAACCATAAAAACAGTACAGGCCAATTTTCTGTAGCTACAACGATAATAAATATTATGGCCGCCCGGAATCTGGGCGGCCATAATATTTTACGCTATCTACATTGCTGAACAACAAGCGATTAGCGAATAATTAATGATTTAGTACTTACAGTATGTACGCTAAAATATCCGAGCGCGCCGCCGGTAAAATTACTAAGCGGGTTGGCCGGTGTAGCAGAGTTAGAATTGGTCAGTTGATCCAGTGTTGCATAATATTTATATACCGCAGAATCGATACATAATAAGTCAACCGTTACGCGGTCGCCCGGCTTAAGCTTACCGTTATCGTTACCTCTGCCCTGTAGCGGCTGTCGGTTTGTCTGTCCATTCACAAATTTATCATCAAGAATAAATATCTCCGTGTTGGGCGTGTCGTTGCGGTAATCAATAAACTGGTAGTAATTACCCTGTACTGCGGGATCGGTAAATACTGGCACAACAACCGGTTCCCCACTAAATGCCGATGGTTCAGCATACATACTATCCAGCAAAACGGGTTGCGGCATTCGGCCATACGATGTAATCAGCTTGTTGTTCGCTTTTATAGTAAGGGTATAAAAATGACCCGGCACACCCAATATTTTACTGGTGGTGTAGTCGCCGGCTGCGCGCTCCATGAGCGTATCGGCCACACCTGCCACGGTATCTGTAATGACTACCATTGCGCCGGTAACGGCAGGAAAAACATTTGACTTATCGAAATTAACCGATTGAGTAATCTTTACATGATACGGACCGGGCTGATCTGTGATGTTGGCCTCAACGATATAACGCGGATCTGAAGAATTAAGGTCTATGGAAATCACCTTTTGGCACGATGAAAAAGAAACTATTAGCGCTATAAAGGCTATAAAACGAATATTTGCGGTGTTTTTCATGGGTAGGTTAGAATTTAAAATTGTAAGAAATAGACGGCACCCAGCGGAACAATGATGTCTGAAGGGCCTGTGTTTTACTTTTATCGTTAGGGTCGTCCTGGAATGTTATTACGTAGGCGTTTTCACGTCCGTAGGCATTGTACACACTAAACGACAGTTCAGAATTAAATCGTTTTCTGTGGGTCAGCTGACGGGTAGCGCCAATATCGAGCCTGTGGTAGGCCGGCATGCGATAGCCGTTACGTTCGGTATATAAATACCGTGTTTGATTGTCGACTATGTATTTACCGCTGGGAAAAGAAACAGCATTACCTGTATAGTATACAAAATCGGCCGACAAAGTCCATTTCTTCGAGAGTTGGTAAATTCCTACCACAGATAGGTCGTGGGTGCGGTCTTGGCGGGCAGCATACCACTGATTGTTGTTTACACCATCTATCTGAATCTCCGTTCTTGCAAGCGTGTAAGATACCCAGCCTGTGAATTTACCTGCCTTTTTGCGGAACAAAAACTCAAGACCATACGCCCTACCTTGCCCAAACAGCAATTCGGGTTCTATAGCGGCATTGCTCAACACATCGGCGCCGTCGCGATAGTCTATTTTGTTCTGCATTTTCTTGTAATAAGACTCAACACTAAACTCGTAAAGATCATTTTTCAAGCTACGCACATACCCCAACGAAACCTGATCAGAAATTTCAGGCTTGATTATATTATTGGTAGCTACCCATTTGTCGGTTGGATTACTGGTGGTAGAGTTCGAAATCAGGTGTAGCGATTGTGCGTTGCGCGTATAGCCGCCTTTTATCGACGACACCTCGTTGAGCACATAGCTTGCAGAAACCCTTGGTTCTGGATTGACGTAGGTCTTCACAAACTCGCCGGATGCATATTTGAGGGTATCTTTTATTTTTCCGTCGGTAGTAAGCTCATACATATTTGTTCCGCCCAACACGGTAAAAGCGCTCAGCCTGATACCATAATCAATGTTCAGCTTGTCGGTAGCTTTCCAGCGGTTGGTGGCATGAAGCGCGTTTTCCCATGTGTGGTTATCCGGTTGTGTAGAGCTTGTTATACCGCTGCCCGTAATGTTGCCCGGTGTAATAGTGTGGTATATAGAACTGATACCAAACCTTATTGAATTGCGCGGATTAGCAAAGTACTCTAACTCCTCTTTAAAATTCCAGTCGCGTATCTCCGAATGAATCTTTATAGAAAGGCTTGAAGCATTTAAATTGATATTATAGTTGTAATCGCTGAAAATCAATGAAGTATTAGAGAATAATTTATCGCTGAATAAGTGGTTCCAACGAAGCGTGCCTGTAGCGTTCCCCCAATCTATACCAAACAAGCTGCCCAGACCCAGATCGTCCTTTCCAAAATAACCAGATAGGTACAGACGGTCTTTCTTGCCCAACTTGTAGTTGAGTTTAGCATTAAGATCATAGAAGTAGAGGCTACTTTTTTTGATGTTGGTATCGTTCGATAATTTGAGGAACACATCGGCATAAGTGCGGCGACCTGTTACCAGAAATGAGCCTTTGTCTTTTACAATTGGCCCTTCTATGTTGAGCTTTGAAGATATTAGCCCAATACCGCCGCTCACGTGGTAGTCCTGATCGTTGCCATCATTCATTTTTATGTCTAATGCCGACGACAACCTGCCGCCATATTGCGCAGGAGCAGTACCCTTGTATATAGTAATATCCTTTATAGCGTCTGAATTGAAGGTGGAAAAGAAACCGAGTAAGTGCGATGGGTTGTAAACAACTGCCTCGTCGAGCAGTATAAGATTTTGGTCTGCTGCTCCGCCACGCACATAAAATCCACTATTGCCCTCGCCTGCCGACTTAACCCCGGGTAAGAGTTGTATTGTTTTCAGTACATCTTTCTCCCCAAACAATACAGGCAGCACATTGATGTCTTTAATATTCAACTTTTCCATACCCATTTGCGCCGATGTAATTGTGTTGGCTTTACTGGTTACGGTCACTTCGTTCAACTCAGCTGTAAGCCCTTCCATCAGCACGTCCTGCTTTACGCTTTTATTAAGATTTACGGTTATCTCCTGTTCTTTATAACTCAGATAGTTTACCAAAAACTTGTATGTGCCCTCCGGTAGTGTAAGCGAGTAAAAGCCGTATTCGTTGGAAGCCATGCCGAGCGAAGGTTTGTCGGCAACTTTGATTGTGGCGCCAATCAGGCCCTCGCCTGTCTTTTTATCTTTAATGGTGCCACTGATGGTAAATTTGCTTTGAGCATACGCTGGGGCGACCAGTATTGCTGCAAATAGCAACAATAAAACATTGACTTTAATTTTCATGCAATTAGGGTAAGTTTTTACAAAATTTGAGGCGCAAAAGTAGTTTGTAGACATTGCTACTTAACTTAATTTTTTGCTAATTATTACACAAACAAATGTTAATTCAATAAAACTCAGTTCTAAAAATAGCGCTCCTAAAATTCTGTTGAGTAGGTATAAAACGCCCCCACGCTACGTACAACTATGCCGTAGCTATTTATAGAACACAAAGATGGTAAGTAGAAGCAATGTTGCGATTACAATGGTTAACATAAGCAAACAACCCGCTTAGGTTAACCATATAACCAACATGTACTGCACAATTATAAAATGGTGTTTGGCGGTTAGTAAGTTCCTAAAAGTATTATTGTTATCTTGCGCTCTATTTTGTTAACAAACTACAGTTTATACTAACAGCACACTTTTCATGCTTAAAATAGGAGTTTTGGGAGCTGGCCATTTGGGTAAAATACATATTCAACAGTGGCAGCAGATAGAAGCAGTAGAACTGGTTGGTTTTTATGACCCCGACGACGCTCAGGCAGCCTCTACAATAGCCCAATATCAGTCGCCCCGATACACTGATTTAGATAAACTGATTGCCGCTGCAGATGCTGTAGATATTGTGGCTACAACTTCATCGCACTACGAACTTGCAAAAAAATGTCTGCTTGCCGGTAAGCATGTATTCATAGAAAAACCGCTTGCACATACGCTCGATGAAGCCAAAGAACTGGTAAAACTGGTAAAGGAAGCTGATGTAAAATGTCAGGTAGGCCACGTAGAACGCTACAATCCAGCTTTTGTAGCCCTTAGCGAACAAACAATTCAACCAATGTTCATTGAGGCGCACAGATTGGCGCAGTTCAATCCGCGCGGCACAGATGTTTCAGTAATACTCGACCTTATGATACATGATATAGATATCGTAATGTGTCTGGTAAAATCGCCCGTTCGCAGAATATCTGCCAGCGGCGTATCTGTGCTTAGCGAAACAGCAGACATAGCAAACGCACGTATAGAGTTTGACAATGGCTGCGTAGCCAACCTTACCTCAAGCAGAATATCGCTTAAGAAAATGCGCAAACTTCGCCTTTTTCAGCGCGATGCATATATAGGAATTGACTTTCTGGATAAAAAGACCGAAATAATCAGAATGAAAGAGCCCGGAGCTGCAGCGGGCATGATGGATTTTCCGGTAGAAATAGCCAATGGCGAGAAAAAAATTATTTCAGTGCAGTTGCCGGAAATAGCGCCGCTCAATGCTATAAAATCAGAACTTTCTGAATTTGCCAACGCAATTATATTCAACCGTCCTGTACGTGTATCTGTATATGATGGGTATCAGGCGATGGATGTTGCGCACCAGATTCTGAAAAAAATGAGTTTGCACAACGAACTGCACAATGTTTAACAATCTTTTACGTTAAGAAGAGGTCAAAATCTGTATGTTGCATATTAACTCCAAATTAAAATACTTGTTGCCGTTTTTTGCATTGTGTTATGGCCTTCAGGGTTGTAACATCATTAACCCTGCAGAAATAACGCCAACCTATTTACATATCGATTCTTTTACCTTTCTAAATAATCCGGCAGTAAGGAGTATTACGCTGTCGAACCACATTACCAACGCATGGGTGTATTACGACAACCGTGCTATGGGCGCTTACGACCTGCCCTTTACCATACCTATACCCTCTACCGGACATGGCAAACTGGAAGTTTATCCTGCAATAATCGTTAACGGACGCAATGAATTGGTTGGCAAGTATGATTTTTATCAAATCGACACATCCACCTTCACCGCACAACCCGGTAAAACAATCACCTATGTGCCCAAGACTGGTTTCTACACCTATGTTAAAATGAACTATACCGAGAACTTTGAAACGCCCGGCGTGACCAATTTCTCAAGAACAGATGGTAATGCCATAATGACCAATGTTGCTGCCGACTCGCTAAAGTTTGAAGGTAACGGCGCTGGCCAGATTGTGCTTACTGCTGTAGGCGACAGTAGCACAGTAATTAGCGATAAAACCTTTGAAATACCGCAAACGGTAGCCTTCATAGAGCTCAATTATAAAAGCTCCATACCGTTTTACTTGGGCATACAGGCAAACCTGAGCAATATTGTATCGTCTACTCCCTATTTTTTAGCAGGAATAAAACCCAGCGACCATTGGCAGAAATTTTATTTAAATGTTTCAGATTTTGCAATCAAGGCAAAAGGAACCTCTTACAATTTCGTAATTAAAACTGTATTGGATCAAAACCAAACCAACGGTCGACTCCTATTAGATAACATTCAACTTGTAAACTACTAAGCTTCATGCGCCTAAGCCCAATGAAAAGAAAAGCTATCAGGCAATTGATCTTGCTCGATTATATAGCGGCTGTTCTCGCATGGCTTACTTTTCTTGTTTATCGTCAGCATTTTTTAACTGGCTTAAGCTATGCCGATGTACTGCATAAATTGCAGGTTAGGGATTATGTAAACAGTCTTGTAATCATGCCGGCAGGCTGGATGATAGCCTATCTGATGTCGGGAACTTATTTCGATCTTTACAGAAAATCGAGACTCAACGAAATAAACAGAACGCTTATTTCCTGCATTCTCGGATGCATAGTAGTATCTATCATAGCTTTTGCCAACGATACCGGCGACTATTCCTACTTTATAAACATGGTAGGCCACTACTTACTGATACATACGGTATTTGTGCTTGTGGCCAGGCTCTACATTCTCTACAGAGTGAAACTAAATCTGTCGAGCGGCAAAGTGGGCTACAATACGCTGATCATTGGCGGCAACCAACAAGCCATAAACATTTACAAGCAAGTGCTGGATAACCCCAAAGCGCTTGGCAATATTTTCCTCGGTTTTATTTATTCAAGTAAGGAAGCCAGCAACGGCATGAGCAAATACTTGCCTCAGCTTGGTCATCTGTCGCAATTAGAAGAGATAATTGATAATTACGAAATAGAAGAAGTTATTGTAGCTGTCGATTCTTCTGAGCATCATTTATTAGAAAATATAGTTACCAGACTTTGCTACCGCCCGGTAGTACTGAAAGTGCTGCCAGACTACTACGATATTATATCAGGTTCGGTAAAAACAAGTAATGTTTACGATGCGGTGCTCATTCATATCCATCCCGACCTTATGCCCGATTGGCAACGGGTATGGAAACGACTAATTGACATTACCATATCGGGGGCTGCTTTATTAGCGCTTTTACCCTTCTTGATTTTCACAGCTATCATGGTAAAGCTGTCGTCGAAAGGCGATATCATTTATAAGCAGGAACGTATAGGGCTTTTTGGCCGGCCATTTAATATACTCAAATTCAGATCGATGTATGTAGAGGCAGAAGCTGCCGGCCCTGCATTATCGAGCAAAATGGATCCGAGGATCACAAAATGGGGGCGTTTTATGCGCAAGTGGCGTATAGACGAGCTGCCGCAGTTTATAAACATTATCAAGGGCGATATGTCGTTAGTTGGGCCACGTCCGGAACGCAAACATTACATAGATATTATCAGCGCTACGCACGCGCATTATAAATATCTGCACAAAGTAAAACCAGGCCTAACATCATGGGGAATGGTTCAGTTTGGCTATGCGGAAAATGTAAACGAAATGATAGAGCGTATGAAATACGATTTACTCTACATAGAAAATTGTTCGCTGGCGCTCGACATAAAAATAATCCTCTACACCTTTATGGTAATTATTCAGGGCCGCGGTAAGTAGGCAAAGCCTGCTTACGAAACCTTCCACCTACTGTTGCCGTTCAATTATTTGCATGGGGCAAAAGCTATGAGAAACAGGTTAGGACAAGAAATTACAATCAAGTTTACTAATTTTAAACCGTGAAAAAACAATTAACAATAACCGGTGTATTTGTGATGCTGCTGGCAACTCTGTTTTCGTCTTGCAAAGACAAAAAATATACGGATCCTATGCCCGACGTAAAAGGGCATTACTTTTCTGTAAAAGAGTTTGCACTCGACCAATGGAACACATATAGCGGAGAACCAATTTTTATTGTAAAAACTGTAAGAACAGGCAACCGTCTGGATAGTAGTTTCACCAATTCAGACACCCTTAATTGGGGTAACATATTTAAGGTATTCTTTGAAACAGATATAAGCGACAGAAAATATTTGGGAAAATATGACTTCTCACAATTTGTAGATAGCTTGGAAGGTACCGGAAACTACTACTATAAAGCAATGGAAGAAGACCTTTTCACACAAAAACTACTGATCACCTTCAATCTTACCAACAATAAAATAAAAGGGATATACATACAGTCGAGGAAGAAAACCATTTTTGATGAAACAATTCAGAAACTGTACTACAACCCTATGAAAACGATACAGATACAAACAGAAACCAACCCGTTGATAGGCGCAAAAAACTATACGGTAGTGCAATACGATTTTATCAGGTAAATGGAGCGATATATATAAGTCGCTATACATCACACAGCTACGAGGAGTATGACCAAAGAGGAATTTAATAAAATAGCGCCTACCATCCCACATCAGCCCGGCTGCTACAAATATTATAACGATCAAAATGAACTGCTGTATGTAGGTAAGGCAAAGGATCTGCGCAAGCGGGTATCCTCCTATTTTAACAAGAACCTTGATAATTTTAAAACCCGCAAATTAGTTTCGCTCATCGAGAGCATCAATATCACTGTAACGAATACAGAACACGATGCCTTTCTGCTGGAAAACTCACTAATAAAACACTTTCAGCCGCGCTTTAACATCGAACTTAAAGACGATAAAACATATCCGTATATCGTTATTAAGAAAGAGCCCTTTCCAAGAGTATTTTTTACCCGGCGGCTCATTCGCGACGGTTCTGAATATATCGGGCCTTTTACAGACGTTGGCAAAGTGCGCGAACTGCTGGAGCTGGTTAAACAAAATATTACCCTACGCACCTGCAGTCTAAATTTATCGCCAGGAAACATTGCCAAAAACAAATTCAAAGTATGCTTAGAGTATCACATAGGCAACTGTAAAGGACCGTGCGAAGGACTACAGACCGAGGCCGAATATGCTGACAACATACAGCAGGTGCGCCATGTGCTAAAGGGAAACATAGCCGAGGTAATACGCCCGCTAAAAGAGGATATGGTAGCTCTGGCAGAGCAAATGCAGTTTGAGAAAGCCCAGATCATAAAACAAAAAATAGAATCGCTCAACACCTATCAAAGCAAATCTACAATTGTAAACCCAAGACTTAACAATCTGGATGTAGCCAGTATAAAAGCCGACGATCAAAATTACTACGTCAATTTTATGGTTGTAAGCAATGGAACCATAATACAGGTAAAAACCGTTCAAATAGCCAAAATACTTGATGAAGAAGAAAGCGATGTGCTGGCCTTGGCGGTAAATCAGCTACACGATACATTTCAAAGTAATGCAGACGAAGTTATAGTACCCATTGAGATACAGGTAGCCGATGAAAAAATGAAAGTTACCGTACCTAAAATGGGCGATAAAAAACAGTTGCTGGAGCTTAGTCAGAAAAATGCAGATGCATTTATTCAGGAAATGCGCAAAAAGGACGCCCTGCAGCTAACTACCGCCACAAAAGAAAGCGCTATACAAACGCTGGAAGAACTGCAAGATGCGCTGCAACTCACCGAACTGCCTGTACACATAGAATGTTTCGACAACTCGAACTTTCAGGGCTCCTACCCTGTTGCTGCAATGGTATGTTTTAAAAACGGCTTGCCTGCAAATAAGGAATACCGGCACTACCATATTAAAACAGTAAAGGGCATTAACGACTTTGCATCTATGAGCGAAGTAGTGTACCGGCGCTACAAGCGACTAAGCGAAGAAAACCAACCTCTGCCCCAACTGGTGATTATAGATGGCGGCAAGGGCCAACTGGGCGCCGCTATGGAGAGTATAGAAAAGCTGGGATTAATTGGGAAGATGACGCTTGTTGGATTGGCAAAACGAGAAGAGTCGATATTTTTTGCGGGCGACAGCGAACCGCTTCAACTCTCATTCACTAATCCGGCACACTTGCTTGTGCGCAGAATAAGGGATGAGGTACATAGGTTTGGCATCACTTTTCACCGGCAGATAAGAAGTAAAGGAACTATCAAAAATGACTTAGAAGACATACCCGGAATAGGCGAAAAAACAGCCACCGACCTACTACAGGCGTTCAGATCAGTGAAAAACATAAAAACGCTCACCGAACGTGAAATGACAAAAGTAATAGGCGCATCTAAAGCCCGTATAGTTTGGGCGCACTTCCACCCGGCAGACGATCAACCGGCGCCAGAGGTCATTGAGTGATAATCTGCAATAGCAACCAGCTATTATATATAAAGCCAACAATTACGGACGAAAAAAGGCATTTTATATAATTCTTCTTTGCATGATATATTTTCCAATAATTTCCATATCTTGTGAATAATTTAACAGCAGTAAGCTTGTGCAGCTTGCTCTTAAACGGGACAATAGGCTATTTTTGTTTTAATCAGTTAAACATTCTACACATTAATAAACTCAATCTACCTGAAAACTTATGTACCGGCACAAAAAAGTAATGGTTATTGACGACTCTCATATTGATAGATTTATTGCAGAACGCATAATTAGTAAGTCTAACTTCTCGGAGCGTACAATTTTGATGAGTTCTGCTATAGAGGCGTTACAGTATCTAAAATCTGTAGACAATGATGAAGACTTGCCGCAGGTTATTTTTTTAGATATTCGCATGCCTGAAATGGATGGTTTTGAGTTTTTGAGGAAATACAGCGAATTGCCAGATTCGCTGAAACGTAATTGTATAATAGCAATGATTTCTTCATCGGCAGATATTAACGACCACAAACGCGCCAAAGAGAGCCCGTATGTGTACTGCTTTATGGAAAAACCGCTCAGCAACGAACAGTTGAGCAAAAATCTTATTCATCACTAATAATACTATCCCCCAACAAATACTGTAATTTTTACCATTTTAGGTAAAAGGTATGTATTGGGAACCAACCAATTCACAGACAAATCTGTTGGTTGAGTTTACTATTCGCGCAATAATCGTAAAATCCAAGGTCATTTCTACTTTATTTAACTTTTAAGAAACCTACATTTACGTAATTTTAAAAAAAGTTGAGTTGATATGATGGCTATGCAAATTCCTGCCTCAAAGCCTATTGTAAACAATAAAGCGCTTGCCTGGACGGTAGGCGTTCATGCATTGTTACTGCTTTTGTTCTTTTGGTTGCGATATACTATACCCACTGAGGTTGTTGCAGACGCAGCGCCGGGTCTTGAAGTAAATTTAGGATCGAGCGAAACCGGTAGCGGCGACGACCAACCAATGAACCGCAAGAAACCCGGTCCATATGAAGCAAGCGTAGTGTACAAAACTGTTGCAGCAAATGCTAACCAACCGCTAAAACCTGTTACCAGCAATATGGCTGATGCGCCGGTGATAGACAATCTGAAAAACAAGAAGGGCGCAGAACAAGCGAATGATAAAAATAAACAACATGCGCCTGCAAAGTATAGCTATGGTCCAGAAGATGGTCAGGGAGGAAACAGCGCAGACAGAGATAAACCCGGAAAAGGCGAAGGTATTGCCGGCGGCCCGGGCGATCAGGGCGCACCAGGCGGCACACCCGGTTCTTCTAATTACAACGGCGTTCCGGGCGCAGGCGGAGGCGCTATAGGCCACACCCTTACAGGAAGAAAAATACAACCCGACAGATTTGAAGCTGAATTTCACGAAAGCGGAAAAGTAGTGATACACGTAACCGTGGATAAAGATGGTAATATCATTGATAAACGGGTAAAATCTTCTTCGGGACCAGAGTTAACGCGCCTTGCTATGGAAAAACTCAGCAATGCAAAATTCAGTAAAAGTAATGGAGCCGAACCACAACAGTTTGGCGATGTAACCATAATATTCAAAACCCGCCAATAAGCAATGGGCGATATAATAACCTACCAGCAAACACTCGATTATCTATATGAGCGTTTGCCCATGTTTTCGCGAATAGGGAAAGCTGCGCTGAAACCAGATTTGAGCAACACCCT
This sequence comes from uncultured Flavipsychrobacter sp., assembly GCA_964561325.1. Lineage (GTDB taxonomy): Bacteria > Bacteroidota > Bacteroidia > Chitinophagales > Chitinophagaceae > Nemorincola. The sequence continues at coordinate 1,876 of CAZLPE010000077.1, read as the reverse complement.
GAAACTGTGCAAAGGGCTCAATAACCCTGAAAACAACTTCAAAAGCATACATATTGCAGGTACCAATGGCAAGGGCAGCGTAAGCCATAGCCTGGCAGCAATACTACAACATGCAGGCTACAAAACAGGCTTGTACACATCGCCGCATCTTGTAGACTTTAGAGAACGAATACGAATAAATGGTCAGCCGGTATCTGAACAGTGGGTTATAGACTTTGTTGCGCAGCATAAACAACTAATCGAGGAAATTCAACCTTCCTTTTTTGAAATAACGGTCATAATGGCTTATCAGGCGTTTGCTGAGGCCGGCGTAGATATAGCAGTAATTGAAACCGGACTTGGCGGCCGCCTCGACAGCACAAATGTGATAACGCCCTTACTGTCGATCATTACCAACATTAGCTACGACCATAAAGACCTGCTGGGCAACACCCTTGCAGAGATAGCCGCAGAGAAAGCAGGCATTATAAAACCTGGCATACCTGTAGTTATAGGCGAACAGCATGATGAAACCGAACGGGTATTCTTTGAGCATTCGGCACTAAAGAAAAGCCCGCTTTATTATGCCCAATCGCTGTGGGGTATGGTGCGCGTAAAACAAGATCTGCATTACCAATACTACAAAGCGGTGCACCACGCCAAACGCGAAATGCTGGATGTAAAAACAGATTTGCTTGGCAACTACCAACAACACAATATAAAAACCGTGCTAACATCGGTAGAGTTATTGGCGAGTTTAGGGCTTAACCTTACGCTGGGCGATAGCATAGATGCACTTAGCGCAGTGAAAAAGACCACCGGGCTACGCGGCCGGTGGGAGTTGCTACAGGAACAACCAATTGTGATATGCGATGTGGCGCACAATCCCGCAGGCATGACCGAAGTGGTAACGCAACTTAACACGCTCGCGCAAAACAGCGCAATACGTAAAAATATAGTATTGGGCTTTGTAAAAGATAAAGATGTAACCGAAGCGTTGAGCCTTTTACCTAAGGATGCTACCTACTATTTCTGCAATGCAGATATGCCAAGGGCGTTGCCGGCTGCCGAACTAATGGCTATGGCGCATAATGCAGGGCTGCAGGGCAACAGCTATAGTAGCGTACACGAAGCTGTAATTGCCGCCAGACAGCAGATGAATAGTACAGACGTTTTGCTGATAACCGGTAGCTTTTTTATAGTTGGCGAGGCTATGACGCATTGGAACAAATCGCTGGTATAGACGTTTATTTTGGGTTTCAGCAGGCGATTATTTGCGGTATATTGAGTATATTTAGTACATTAGTACAAAATAGCTTATGAAACACCGCCAAACCCTGATGAGCATTTTTTTATTGCCGTTGGTCTGTATTACCGTCATTGCGCATGGCCAACGGATAAGTACTATAGCTGGATTAGGCTCCTACGGCTATACCGGCGATGGACTTACCGCCACTGCTGCCGAACTAAATAAAGCCGTGGGCATTGCAAGGGATGCAGCGGGCAATATATACATAGCAGATCAATACAATCATTGCATTAGAAAAGTAGCGTCATCAGGCATCATATCCACGGTAGTGGGCTCAGGTGTGGCGGGGTTTAGCGGCGATGGAGGTCCGGCTACATTGGCAAGACTGAACTACCCGATAGGTATAGCGTTTGATGCCGCTGGTAATTTGCTGATTGCAGACGCCAGCAACAGCCGTATTAGAAAAGTAACCCCTGCAGGAATAATAACAACTATAGCAGGAACAGGAGCCCGCGCATATACCGGAGATGGAACGGTAGCTACGAGCGCAGCCATAAATCTGCCCCAAGACATAGCGCAAGACATAGCCGGCAATATCTATATTGCAGACAGAGATAACCACCGCATAAGAAAAATAAACACAGCTGG
>CAZLPE010000076.1:2705-17571 GCA_964561325.1 uncultured Flavipsychrobacter sp. | reverse complement strand
CCTACACCCACTTCTCATACAACACCCTACTCACTCTATAACCCTGGCTTTCCAGAAACCGACGCATTTTTATATTGTTTTCCAGTGTGAAGCGCTGTATTCGTTTTACGCCTTGCTGCAGGTATAGCTCTTCCAGTTTTGCATTGAGCTGTCTGTACAACCCCATGCGGCGATACTGCGGCTCCACATAGCCGTCGCTTACATAAAGCTCTTTACCGGCGTACACTTCTATCCTGCTATCGTCGGGCTCCTCCAAATATCCGAATATAAATCCTGCTGGCGCGCCATCTACAAACGCAACAATGCAAATCCCTTCGCATTCATCTTGCATGGCTATTACATGGCGCATATAGTTTTCGGCTATTTCTGGCCAAAGGGCGGTATTATTGTTCAGTATATGCTCGTTTTCATGTAGTCCCTTCATAAAGCCTTCAATCAATGCATAGTTTTCTGCTATTACAACAGATTGAAGCCGGGTTTCAGTTAGCGCCATAGGTAATGAATTACTTTATTAAAGGTAAAACTAAAAGCCGGTATAGCGGCGATGCAAATACCAACATTCCTGCTTGCGGCGCGCATCAGTATTATCCTTTTTGTACCTTTACGGGTTCACAACAGTCTTTTACAGGCGGTTGGTTTATTTTGTATAAATTTATCTGTCTTTAGCAGGTCTATTACTTAATCATAAAGCACACAATGCGGGTACAACTATTTATTCCATGTTTTGTAGACCAGCTCTACCCACAAACTGGTTTCAACATGGTAAAAGTTCTTGAAAAACTGGGTTGCCGGGTTACATATAACACCAAACAAACCTGCTGCGGCCAACCGGCATTCAATGCAGGATACAGAAACGAAGCCAAGGATGTTGCTACTAAGTTTTTGCACGACTTTAGCGACAACATCGCTATTGTAAGCCCAAGCGGCTCGTGCACAGGCTATGCGCGCAACTATTTTATGGATATGTTTGAAAACAGCGCCGAAAAACACCTGTGCAAACAGGTGCAGAGCAATATGTTTGAGTTCACCGAATTTCTTGTAGGCAAACTGAAGATAGATAATATTGGCGCTACGCTGGAAGGCAAAGCCACTTATCACGACGCCTGTGGGGCGCTGCGCGAATGCGGAATAAAGCAGGGACCGCGCCAGTTGCTAAAAAATGTAAAGGGGCTGGAACTGGTAGAAATGAAAGAAGCTGAAACCTGCTGCGGCTTTGGCGGCACTTTTGCTGTTAAGTACGAAGCCATATCTATAGGTATGGCGCAGGTAAAGGTAAAGAGCGCCTTAGAAACAGGCGCCAAATACATAATTACAACCGACGTATCTTGTATGATGCATATGCAGGGCTACATAAACGAAAACAAACTACCTATAAAAACCATGCACATAGCCGACGTATTGGCAAGCGGTTGGTAGCGGGCGGTACAATTTGCAATTATCATTAGTAGAATCGAAATACAAACATGGCAGACGTTTTTAATCAGTATAACGAAGACAGTATCAAATCGCTGGATTGGCGCGAACATATCAGGCTACGCCCCGGTATGTACATAGGCAAGCTGGGCGATGGCAGCAGCGCCGACGATGGTATCTATGTGCTGGTAAAAGAAGTAATAGACAACTGCATAGACGAATTTGCCATGGGGCAAGGCAAGCGGGTAGAACTGACTATTGCCGACGGCTCTGTGACGGTACGCGACTACGGACGCGGTATACCGCTGGGCAAAGTAGTAGATGTAGTAAGTAAAATAAATACAGGAGCAAAATACGATAGTAAGGCTTTCCAGAAATCTGTTGGGCTAAACGGTGTGGGTACCAAGGCGGTAAACGCACTGAGCAAATATTTCAAAGTGGCTTCGTTTAGAGAGGGCCGCACCAAGGTAGCCGAATTTGAAAGAGGAATACTGGTAAAAGAACACCCCGAAACAGATACCACCGAAGCCAACGGCACCTATGTGCAGTTTACACCCGACGAAACGGTATTCAGAAACTACCATTTTCTACACGAGTACCTCGAAAATCAGGTTTGGAACTATTGCTTCTTAAATGCAGGCTTACAGTTCAACTTCAACAGAAGAAACTATATATCTAAAAACGGATTGCTGGACCTGCTGACCCGGAAAACAAATCCTGAAACTATGCGCTACCCTATTATCCACCTGAAGGGTACGGATATAGAGGTGGCTGTAACACATACCGGCGACTATGGCGAAGATATATATTCGTTTGTAAATGGCCAGCATACTACCCAGGGCGGCACGCACCAGGCGGCATTTCGCGAGGCGTTCGTTAAAACCATACGCGATTTTTATAAAAAAGATTATGAAGCGTCGGATGTAAGGCAAAGTATATGCGCTGCAATATCGGTGCGCGTGCAGGAGCCGGTATTTGAGTCGCAAACAAAAACAAAATTAGGGTCGCAATATGTTTATGAAAACGGCCCATCTATGAAAGCTTTCATAGCCGAATTTTTAAATAAACAACTTGACAACTACCTTCATAAAAACCCATCGGTAGCCGAAGCGCTCAAAAAACGAATAGAACAAAGCGAACGCGAAAGAAAAGAGCTGTCGGGAATACGCAAACTGGCTAACGAGCGTGCAAAAAAAGCAAATCTGCATAATAAAAAACTGCGCGATTGCCGCATACACCTCAACGACGAACCACCAAACAAAGGACGGGACGAGTATAACCTGAAACAACAGGAATCAACGATCTTCATCACCGAGGGCGACTCTGCAAGCGGCTCCATAACAAAGAGCAGAAATGTAGAAAGTCAGGCTGTATTTAGCCTGCGTGGAAAACCGCTGAACTGCTACGGCCTGACAAAAAAAGTAGTGTACGAGAACGAAGAATTCAACTTGCTACAGCATGCGCTCAACATTGAGGAGGGAATGGAAGGCCTGCGCTATAACAACATTGTGATAGCCACCGATGCCGATGTGGATGGTATGCACATACGGTTGCTTATCATGACATTTTTTTTGCAGTTCTTCCCCGATCTTGTGCGCGGCAATCATATTTATATATTGCAGACGCCGCTATTCAGGGTGCGAAACAAACAAAAAACCATATACTGCTACAGCGACGAAGAACGCCAAAGGGCAATAAAAGAAATAGGGGTAAAGGCAGAGATCACACGATTTAAAGGTTTGGGTGAAATTAGTCCGGAAGAGTTTGCACAATTTATAGGCGTAGACATGCGTAAAGACCCTGTGCTAATAAGTCAGGATGCGCAAATACAAAAATTGCTGGAGTACTTTATGGGCAAAAACACCCCCGATAGACAGGTGTTTATAATAAACAATCTGAAAATAGAAAAAGACCTTGTAGAAGAACTGGGCGTTGAGGTAGGTAATTAGCAACTATCGTTATTCCATTTACTATAATACAAAAACCAACAATTGCTTACCCCAAACCGTAAATACCACCCCATACTTTTTGGCGCAATGTGCCTTATGTGCAGTTGCGCGCCAAGCGATAGCAATATAGAAGAACCCCATGCAATAGTTGTTAGCCCGGCGAGCAATAATTGCTATGAGGAGCTGGGTATAAACGGTAAATGGTATTTGGCAAATGTTATAGAGGAAGGCGTAGCGGCAGCCCCAAAATATAATGCAGTGATAGAGCTACAAGCCTGCGGTAGCATAGCTACTACTATTACTGAGCAATCTGTATCTAAAAAAGAGAAATTTACCCTATATCGGGTAAAAGATTTTTGCGATGATTACCAACTCGTATTCGAAAACGACTCAGTTTGCTGCATGAGCTTGCGGGGGCACGATACCATGGTATTTGGCGACTGCAATAATCGCGAGGCTGCAAGGTACTACTACCGAAAAATGAAATAAACTAACAACATAACCTATAATAACACAGCCGTTGCAGTAGATGCAACGGCTGTGTTGTAAAATAGATTTGTGTAAAACTATGCATTTTCTTCAGTAGAAGCAGACTCTTCAGTTGTTGATGCTGCTGTTTCTTCAGCAACATCTGCGCCTGTAGTTTCATCGGCTTGCTTAGCGCCACCGCCAGATCTGCGGCTACGACGTGTTTTCTTAGCGCTTGCAGTATCTGTTTCTTTACCGTAGATTTCGTTGAAGTCTACCAGTTCGATCATAGCCATATCAGAAGCATCGCCCATACGACGTGGCAACTTAATGATACGCGTGTAACCACCCGGACGGTTAGCAACTTTATCGCCAATAACGCCAAACAATTCTTTGATTGACTCTTTATCCTGCAGAATGCTGAATACAGTACGACGGTTGTGCATGGTGTCTACCTTGCTACGAGTAATGATTGGCTCAGCAAATACGCGCAAAGATTTAGCCTTAGCGAGCGTAGTGATGATACGCTTGTGCTCGATAAGCTGGCTTGTAAGGTTGCAAAGCAATGCAGAGCGATGTGACGCTGTGCGACTTAAATTCTTGATTTTGTCTCCGTGACGCATGACATTTTGTTTTTGTACCTCATACCGTGTCAGGAATTATGAGGCGATAATTGTAAAAAAATGAAAAGGAGTTGAGCATATTATTGTTGCTCAACTCCTTCTGAAATGTAATTATAGGTCTTCTCCTCTGCGGAATTTGTTGATATCCATTCCGAAATGCAAGCCGCGCTCTATAAGCACCTGCTCAATTTCAGAAAGCGATTTCTGACCAAAGTTGCGGAACTTCATCAGTTCTTCCTGAGTGTACTGAACCAGTTCGCTCAAAGAATTGATTTTCGCAGCTTTAAGGCAGTTGAATGCACGTACAGAAAGTTCCAGATCTTCGAGCGGAGTGTTCAGCACCTTGCGAACAAGAAGCGTTTCTTCGTCAACGATTGTTTCTTTCTCTTCGCGCTTGGTATCCAATGAGATGTTCTCATCTGTAATGATCATCAAATGCTGGATAAGTATACGAGACGCTTCTTTTACAGCCTCTTCAGGATGTATAGTACCGTCTGTATTTACTTCCATTACCAGTTTTTCGAAATCGGTGCGTTGTTCAACGCGCGTATTCTCGATACTGTATTTTACATTTTTGATGGGCGTGTATATAGAATCGATAGCAATCAATCCGAGCGGCGCATCGTCGGGTCTGTTTTCCTCTGCAGGCACATAACCGCGACCTTTGCCAATATGCAGTTCCATTTGAAAACCTGCGCCCGGATGAAGGTTGCAGATAATCAGATCTGGATTCATTACCTGAAAGTTTGGCAATGCCTCGCCAATCATTCCGGCTGTAAATACCTCTTTATTTTTTACATTCAAATCAACTTTTTCACCGGCAAATTCGCTCATGTCGCCAATGGCCTTAAAGCGTACTTGCTTCAGATTAAGTATGATTTCGGTTACGTCTTCCAGCACGCCTTTGAGCGTAGCAAACTCATGGTCGGCGCCCGGAATCCGGATGGCAGTTATCGCATAACCCTCCAGTGAGGAAAGCAATACGCGGCGAAGTGCGTTACCAATGGTGACGCCATAGCCCGGCTCCAGGGGGCGGAATTCGAACTGCGCCTCGAAATCAGTAGTTTTCTGAAGAGCTATCTTATCCGGTTTTTGGAAATTCAATATGGCCATATTGATACTTTATTTGTGATTTGTAATTGTTTACTTGTTAACTTAATCAGGAACAGCAAAACCCCCAACCGGGGGTAAAGATTATTTAGAATACAATTCTACAATCAGCTGCTCTTTTATGTTTTCCGGAACTGCGTCGCGTTCTGGATGTGCAAGGTAAGTACCCTTCATATCCTTTTCGCTCCACTCTACCCAGTTGATTTTTACGTTCTTACCGCGAATCATACCGGTTACCGTAGTGTTTGCCTTGCTTTTTGGTTTCAGCTCAATTACATCGCCTGGTTTCAGGCTGAATGATGGTATGTTAACGACTTCGCCGTTTACCATCAGGTGTTTGTGAGAAACAAGCTGGCGAGCTGCCGGGCGGGTTGGCGCAATACCCATACGATAAACAGTGTTATCTAAACGGGCTTCCAACAACTTAATAAGGTTTTCACCTGTAGCGCCCTTCAAACGAGCCGCTTCAACGTAAGTATTTGCAAATTGCTTTTCCAGAAGGCCGTAAGTATATTTTGCTTTCTGTTTTTCTTTCAACTGCACAGCGTATTCGCTCGGAGCTTTGCGCTTGCGTGTAGGGCCATGCTGGCCGGGAGGATTGCTGTTTTTAGCGAGGCTTTTGCCTGATCCTAAGATTGGTTCGCCAAATATGCGGCAAATCCTGTTTTTGGGTCCTGTGTAACGTGCCATTACGATTTTTTGTTTTTAGCTGTTCCGTCTCCTATAAAAATCGTAAAATCCGATCCGAAACAGCCTGATTAAAAATAATTGTTTACTAAATGAATGATATCCCCTTTGCAAGCTGCAAAGGGGATACAAATATGCTGTATACTATACTCTACGTTTTTTGGGAGGGCGACAGCCATTGTGTGGAAGCGGTGTAACGTCCTTGATAGAGGTTACTTCTATACCGCTGTTGTTAAGAGCGCGAATAGCGCCTTCACGACCTGATCCTGGTCCTTTTACATATACGTCGCATCTTTTCATACCTGCGTCGGTTGCTACTTTAGCGCAATCCTGAGCGGCAGTTTGTGCTGCATATGGCGTGTTCTTCTTAGAACCGCGGAAGCCCATTTTACCAGCAGAAGACCAAGAGATAACTTGTCCGGCTTTGTTGGTAATACTGATAATGATGTTGTTGAAGGTTGCATTTATATGCACGTCTCCATGAGTGTCTACTTTAACGATACGCTTTTTAGCGACGGTCTTCGCAGATGCTTGTTGCGTTTTTGCCATTTTTACTTTTTGTATTGAGGTAGTCAATTAATAGTTAAGCCGCGTTTTGCAGCTTTGCGTTACCCCTCCCCGAAGCGCCCGCCCGGATCCAGTAGTCAACGCTGTTTATTTTACTTCTTAGGCGCTTTCTTCTTACCGGCAACTGTCTTACGCTTACCTTTACGGGTACGGCTGTTAGTACGTGTGCGCTGTCCGCGTAAAGGAAGACCTTTACGATGACGCAATCCGCGATAACAAGCGATATCCATAAGGCGCTTAATGTTCATTTGCACTTCAGAACGCAATTGACCCTCAACTTTAAACTCTGCGTTGATTATATTACGGATTGCAGTCTGTTCTTCGTCATTCCATTCAAAAGCTTTTTTATCGTAGCTTACGCCTGCTTTATCAAGAATGTACCGGGCAGTACTATTACCAATGCCGAAAATATAAGTGAGCGCTATCTCACCACGTTTGTTCTTCGGAAGATCAATACCAGCTATACGAGCCATTAATATTGAGAATTTATATTTACAATTAAAAAATAATTTCTGTTGTTTCTTACCTTCTTAGGGATGATTCACTGAAGGGGGCCGATAACATCTTATCCCTGACGCTGTTTGAAACGTGGGTTCATTTTGTTGATGATATACAGTCTACCCTTACGGCGAACAATTTTACAATCTACGCTGCGCTTTTTAATGGATGCTCTTACTTTCATGACTTTTGTTTTGTTGTGTTTGTTTTGTTTATCTACACCCTAAAGGGTTATGTTTACTTGTAACGATAAATAATTCTGCCGCGGCTCAAATCGTACGGACTCATCTCAACTCCCACTTTGTCGCCTGGCAAAATACGAATGTAGTGCATCCTCATTTTACCGGAGATGGTGGCCAATATTTCATGACCATTTTCCAAACGAACGCGGAACATTGCGTTTGACAATGCTTCAACTATTGTTCCGTCTTGTTTAATCAGTGATTGTTTGGCCATATTTTCTAAAGGACTGCAAAGGTAGTAAAAACTTTTGATTTAATTAAAAAACGTGAAAAAAATAAAAAATATCCAGCCAACACTACTCATGTTGCTCCGAATTACCTTCTTATTTTCATTCCGAACGGCGAAAGTAAGGTATTTTTCACAATTACCGCCATTAATATATCTATCCTTGCGAGGTTCAATTCATGCTGTCTATAAACTCACAGCGCGCGTGAGCCCGATAATGTAATTACAGATTTACCGCCGCCATGACCGGGCGCAGGCAGATTAGGATAAGTATTTGAGGTTTTTACAGGCAGACTACAGCCGGGTTGTATCGTGACGCCTTTGGTAGGTATGCAACTCTGAAAATTAAGGGTATATCCGTTTACCGTTGTTGCATTAATAGAGTAATTCAGGTAGTCGCATCCCGACGATAACACTATCTTAGTGGTATCAATCTGGTAAGTTAGCGATATAGGCAACAGATGCGCTACAGGTCCATCGTATTGGTTGGCGGTGTCGGTAGATGTATATGTCCAGTATGCATCGTTACCATTCCATACCAGTGTGTTCGTGGCGCAATCCAGCGACCAGGTACCCGACACTGTGGTTTTAGGTATCACGCCAGCATTGTTGGCCATTCCAGAACTTGTGCCACTCCATGTACCCGTCCATTTACCCAAACCCTTAGCTATTGCTAACGGACTACGCACGAATAAAGAAACAGGAAAGCGTGAATAATTGAGCGCCTGAGGGGTATTAATATTAAATGACAGATTGAGCGAATAGCCCGGAGTAGCTACTATGCCCGCTACCTTAGCTGTGTTTACATTTACCCCTACGGTAGCTATTTCTCCTGCGGCAAGAGCGCCAGAGGTATTGGTAAAATTAAGCATACCCGCGGAACCGGTAACGTTGTCATCTATAGTATAATTAAGTATACTACCCGATGGCCCAACATTGGAAACAGTAAAATACTGCGTGCAATTTCCGGGCAAAATTACCGTAACCGGTATTTCTTTTACCTCCAGTACCGGCGTTGGACGCTGCGCCTCATCGGGAGCTTTTGTACAACTTAGCTGAAAAAACAGGAACAGTACCCCAAAAAATAAAAAACGGCTCGGTAAATGCATGGGTGGTATTTGCTACAAATATAAACGCCTGCCCAATCATTAGCAAATCACACCATCGGTAAACCCACAATCGAAAGCGACATGCCGAATAAACTACGTTCTTAACCCATAGCAGGAACAGGAGCCAATCTGTGCGCCCATTCCATAAGCGATGCACACTGCTCATCAATCAGATCGTGCGGCATTTCGTAGGGCTCATGCTTGGTGGTAAGAAATACCGTATGCATAGATAAGCGTTTCCCAAACTCCATATCGCTGATGCTGTTGCCAATCATAACGCTTCGCTTAAAATCGATGGCAGGAAAATCTTGTTGAGCCTGCAGCCCCATGCCAGTATTGGGTTTACGGTTTCTGTCTTCGTTATTCACAGCAGTAGCCGAATATACTTTATCTATTCTGCCACCTTCTGCGGCCACATGATGCTTCATATTGATATGAATCTCACGTAGTGTATCCAGCGTCATAATGCCTCTACCTACTCCGCGCTGGTTGGTTACCACTACTATATTACCAAACACACCGTTGAACATTCGCATAGCCTCAAGAACGCCGTCGTGAAACTTAAATTCATCCCAGTTGGTGATGTATGATCCTACAGACTCTATATTTATTACACCGTCTCTATCTAAAAACAACGACCAGCTTTTATCAATTTCGGGTTTACCGTTTAAAATATCCATTGCTACAATCCTTTCATTTACTTTTTAAACAAATGCGCCTCTACGAGCTGGCATATAATATGCCCAACCATAATGTGCGATTCCTGAATACGGGGCGTGTCGCTGCTCGGAACATTAATCAGATGATCGCAGATATCCTTCATTTTACCGCCGCTCGCTCCAGTTAATCCAACATTTATCATACCAATTTCGTGCGCCTGTTCCATTGCTTTTATAATATTAACAGAATTGCCTGACGTACTCAATCCTACTAACACATCGCCGGGGCGGCCCATTCCTTTTATCATACGGCTATATACTACATCGTATCCGTAATCGTTGGCTACGGCTGTCATGTAAGACGAGTTGCAGTGCAATGCTTCTGAAGGAAGAGGATCTCTGTCGAAGTAAAACCTGCCGCTGAATTCTGCTGCGAGGTGCTGCGCATCAGCAGCGCTGCCGCCATTGCCGCAAAACAGCACCTTATTACCGCTTTCGAACGCCTTTATAATTAGCGCAGTTACCTGTTCTATACGGGCTATCAGCTCGGTACTGGATAACAATTGTTGCTTTACGGCTATAGAAGCCTCTACTATACTGGATATTTGTTGTTGCATAAGCTTGGTTCAAAAATACACGGTTATGTCAAAGATAAAAACTCGGGCATTGCTGCGCTGTTACAAAATGTGTAAAACAGCCTTATTTAACACAATTGTAGCTATTATATGTTTAAACCTCATAAGAAATTTGCAATTACCGCGCTTATCTACGAGCCGATGCAAAATAAAAGTCACCTGAACCCTCGCTGATACGATGCTGAAAACGTAGCGTTTTCTACAGTCTACTAATACAATCTCCGGATTCGAGCCGTAGTTTTTACTATTGTAGTTTTTTCATTTATAAAGAGATGCATAAGAATGCCGTAAAAAAATTTAGTTTTGCACCCAATTGGGATAATTAAAATTTTAATAACAATCTAATATCATGAACAACGCTTCCAAACAGGAATTTCAAAAAGCCAACGACCATTCGCTGGAATTTTATTCGCAACTTGTATATAATGCCGCCGACGAACATGGCATAGTAGCGCAATCGCAAATGTCGCACCTGCGTCGTTTCAACGCAATGCTGCAACTTGGCGACTATCATGGCAAGAGCCTGCTGGATATAGGTTGCGGACTGGGCGGTTTTTACAACTTTCTGTTAGAGCGTGGTATCGAAACCGACTACATAGGCATAGACATTAACCCTGATATGATTGCAAAGGCCAAAGAAATGAACCCGGCAATGGCCGACAGATTTATGGTGTTTGACATTATTGAAAACGATTTCCCCAGAAAATTCGATTACAGTATTGCAATAGGCATTCTGAATCTACATTTTGGCGGCGATATAAATAATGAAATGAACTTCTCGTTGATGAAACAAATGGCTAAGCATTCAGAAAAAGGTTTTGCTGTGTCTATGACCTCTAACCTCAGCCCGAAGCCGACGCCAAATACCTACTATTTCGACGCGAAAACTATCATAGACCAAACGCTGAACATAACCAAAAACTACAAAATAGACCACTCTTACCTACCCAACGACTTCACCATTTTTGGGTACATGGAAGACTTTTTCAAAAAATAAATAAGCATAATGACATTTTCGATACACCAGCCCAACTATATACCATGGATAGGCTATTTTTATAAAATATACCGTTCAGATGTATTTATATACCTCGATTCGGTACAATACCCGCGTGGACAAAGCTATGGCGCCCGCAACACCATAAAAACCGCCAATGGACCGCTGGTGCTAACCATACCGGTATCTATAGAAAAAGGTAAGGAAGGCAAAATAACCTACCTCGACGTTAAGTTTTCTGACCCTAAATGGAAAGTGAAACACCAGCGCACACTGGAGGCCAATTACAAAAAAGCGCCATTTTACAACGAGGTTATGCCGCTCATTCAGTCGGTGTTCGATCAGGATATTACGTTTGCAGAAAACAACATCCAGATCATTGAAAACATCTGCAACTACATGGGCATCACTTCGCAGCGCAAACGCCTGTCGGAATTATTGCCCGATTTTGGCCAAAAAACAGGATTAATAATAGATATAGGTAAAGCCGTAAATGGCACAGCCTACCTGTGCGGCGATGGCGGCGGCACAGAATATACCGAAGAACAACTGCTGGCAGAAAACAATATAGCGCTGACTTTCACCAAATTCCACCACCCTACCTACAAGCAGCTTTGGGCCGAGCCTTTTGTATCGCATTTGTCCGTCCTCGACTTGCTTTTTAATGAAGGTAAGGAGTCGCTAAATGTGATGCTAAGCGTAAACGGATAACGATATACAACCAGAAAAAAAACTATTTGGGGGGCGCGAATGCGCTCCTTTTTTTTTCCGCTACAATCGTGCAAACTCTACGCGCCGGTTAGCTTGCCTGCCCGACTCCGTATTATTGTCGGCTATGGGATTTGCGGCTCCGGCTCCCTTGGCTGTCAGGCGTTCGGGCGCTATGCCATATCGTACCAATACGGCTATTATAGCCCTCGCTCTTGCCGCCGACAAATACCTGTTGTGCGCCGCGTCGCCAGTATTATCTGTATGGCCGGTTATCAGCAGTTTCATTTCGCTATTGCGCTTTAGCAGCGTTGCCAATTCTGCAATCGTTGGTATGCACTCGCCGGCAACTGCTGAATCGTTGACCGCAAAATTTATACGGTGGGTAACCACCTTGCCCCCGGTTGCCAATCCAGCGAACTCACTACTAAAGGCTCCGCGTGTGATACGCACAAATTTGTAACTGACCGGCGCAATGCACCCCAGAGATAGCATATCTGGTTCGAAACCGCAGTCAGTCAGCGTATGGGGAGCGCCATTATCCAATCGGTAGGTTACCGACCTACGGCAGTAACTTACCGCACATCTGTGCCATATTGTGTGGTCGAAACTATCGGCGGGCATACTGGCTGCGCTACCAGCGGCGGCGCCAGAAAAATGTATGCCGCCATGTGCGGCTATGTGCATTGTGACGGTAGCGCACGGATATGCCGGCCCTACCTTGTATAGATTCAGCTCTGTGCAGGCAGTATTGGCATCGAACCGGAAATCGAATTCAATCGTAAAACTGTCATTACGCATCAACCAACCCTTTACTATGGGCGTTACTGGTATAAAGGTGGTTTTTATTTGTAGTATAGATGCGCCATTGTATGCCGCTATTTGTATTTTATCTTTTAGTTTATTCTGGGTATTAAATCCCTCACCGCATTCGCTTACGCGCCATTTTGCCGGAAACTTACCCAGACTATCGGCAGAAAAATCGTCGTAAAAAATGGATTGTGAGCGGGTTAGAACAACCGGCGAAGGGCTGCTAATGTGCACTATAGTTTGCTGTGCAGCGCATGCAGCGGCAACAAACTGTACAACCAGCAACAAAAAACAGCGCACCATCATTATACAAATGTAGAATATAAAAATAGTACTAACCGCAAGCGGCATCAATCGCCTCCGTTTTTTAGATAAGTACCATTACTGCCGGCCACTGGTGTGGGTATGTAGATAACGCTATTTCCGCTGCATGCATGCCTCAATCAAGAGATATACAACAACAGTGGAAAAAAATTAGCCGCTAAAACGGTTTGATTTTATGTGGAACCCTTAATTTCACCGCAAAGCAAAACTACCTTTTATGAAAGTAATGATAATAATGGGGTCGCAGTCCGACGAAAGTGTAATGATGGAGGGCAGCAAATGGCTCACCTGGTTTGGCATAGAGCACGATATGGTGGTAGCTTCTGCGCACCGCAACCCCGACAAAGTAAAGGACCTGATGGTAACTGCTCAGGCAAATGGATATGGCGTAATTATAGCCGCAGCTGGTATGGCCGCAGCATTGCCCGGCGTATGTTCGGCATATACATCGCTACCTGTTTTGGGCGTGCCGCTGGATGGCGGACTCCCCGGCGGTATTGACGCCCTGTATAGTATAGTGCAAATGCCCGCCGGGCTGCCTGTTGGCACGCTGGCAGTTGGCAAATCGGGCGCACGAAATGCCGCGGCTCTTGCCGCAAGAATACTTGCGCTGAGCGATGCCGCATTAGCTGCAAAAGTTGAAGAATTTAAAGCTAACGGCTATAAAATATAACATTGGCTTAATAGCTTTCTTGGATATTTGATCTTGGCTGGGGACGCTTAAACGCCTGTCGAAAATCAAAATTTCCTGCCTCGCAGAAAGTATTTTAATTTGGCAGGCTATTTGTTACGTTTTTTATAACCCAAAAACACAACACTTTGACAGAAGCTATCATTAACTTAGAAACAGTTAACCCTATCGAATTCTTTGGTGTCAACAATAGTAAGTTCGACATTCTAAAAAAGAAGTTCCCCTTACTGAAACTGCTTTCCCGCGGCACTCAAATAAAAATTACCGGTCAGCCGGAAGAAGTAACTGCAGCGCAGGTGAAAATTGCACAGATAATTCAATATCTGGAGCGCAATGGCCACTTATCCGACAACTATTTTTCGCGTATACTGGGCGATGAAGAACAGGGCGAGCCATTAACTGAAGACCCGGCCAACAACGACATTCTGGTATTTGGCCCCAATGGCAAGGTGATACGGGCCAAAACCCGAAACCAAAAACTAATGGCGCAGGCATCGGAGAAAAACGATATCCTGTTCGCTATCGGGCCGGCGGGAACAGGCAAAACCTACACCGCAGTAGCGCTGGCTGTGCGCGCGCTGAAAAACAAGGCGGTGCGCAAAATAATACTCACGCGCCCGGCGGTAGAAGCGGGCGAAAGTCTCGGCTTTTTGCCAGGTGACCTGAAAGAAAAAATAGACCCGTACCTGCGACCACTATATGATGCGCTGGACGATATGATACCCAGCGACAAGCTGAACTATTATATGGCCAACCGTATTATAGAAATAGCGCCGCTGGCGTACATGCGCGGACGAACGCTGGATAATGCATTTATAATACTGGACGAAGCCCAAAATGCTACCGACCTGCAATTAAAAATGTTTCTGACCCGTATAGGCTCATCGGCAAAGGCGATTATTACGGGCGACTTATCGCAGATAGATTTGCCCAAAAACCAAAAATCGGGCTTATTTAAAGCAACGCGTATTTTAAAAAACATAGACGGCATTGCACAAATAACCCTTGATGAGGCCGATGTAGTGCGCCACAGGCTGGTGAAAATGATTATCCGCGCGTACGACAAAGACCTGGTACGCGAAAAAGAACTGGAAGAAAAAAGAACAGGCAAAAAGGTGGAAGATCAGGAGCAATAGTTCCAACGCTACCC
>CAZLPE010000076.1:0-2605 GCA_964561325.1 uncultured Flavipsychrobacter sp. | reverse complement strand
GTTTTTGGCTATGGTATTTATATTTGCCGCTCAAACACCCCAATCTGCTACCATGAACAAAATTATAGTTGCTGCATTTCTTTGTTTATCCAGTTTACAAAGCGACGCCCAAACAGTGCGCGCCCGCGATTTGGGCATTCCATTTGAGGGCGCTACCGGCAAATACAATGCAATTACCGATGTGCGCGATGTGCTTGTCGGCTACCAGACAAAAATTAAGGACAGCGGCGCTAAAGCGGTGCGCACAGGCGTAACGGTAATATTACCAACCGGAAAATCGAACAAACCTACGCCTGCCGGCTGGTTTTGCCTCAATGGCGATGGAGAGATGACCGGAACAACGGTAATAGACGAATACGGCTTCAACTACGGTGCGATAGGAATTACCAATACCAACAGCGTAGGCGTGGTGCGCGACGCTATTGGCGAGTGGAACGTAAAAAACTTTGCCACAAACGATGTATTCGACTTCTCGTTTGAGCTGCCCGTGGTTGCCGAAACCTACGATGGCATACTCAACGACATCAACGGACTACATATAACCAAAAAGGATGTTTTCACCGCGCTTAGCAATGCGCACTCAGGCCCCATAGAAGAAGGCAATGTAGGCGGCGGCACGGGTATGGCTTTGTTTTTGTTTAAGGGCGGCAGCGGCACATCGTCGCGTCTGGTGCAGATAGACACAGCGCGGTATACTGTTGGCGCTTTTGTACAGGGTAACTTTGGCGGACGCAAGGACCTGACCATTGCCGGCATACCCATGGGCGCCGAACTAACAGAACTGATGCCAGTAGTAAACGCCCGCAAAAAAGACGGTTCTATAATTGTAGTCATTGCAACCGATGCGCCTTTTCTGCCATCGCAACTAAAACTACTGGCCAAGCGCGCTACTATTGGGGTGGCGCGCACAGGCGGGTTTGCGCGTAACAGCTCTGGCGATATTTTTCTGGCATTCTCTACTCAAGGACCAATTGAAAATGACAACGGCTCCTTGCAAACCTGGCAGTCTATACCCAAGGAGCAACTCTACAAATTTTATATAGCCGTAGCCCTAGCTACCGAAGAAGCTATTATTAATGCTATGGTAGCTGCAAAAACTATGAAAGGCTACAATGGCAATACAGTGTATGCCCTACCCCATACCCGGGTAAAAGAACTACTTAAAAAATATGGCCGCGGTCAGTAGTACAAGCTTATGGCGCCGGCGGTTTAAGTTTGACTGCAATATACCAGTTGAGCGGTATAGATAGCGCTACCACCAGAGTAAGCAGCGTGAGCGATGTAAATGCGCCCTGCGATATGGTTTTAGTTGGTAGTACGTCGGCGGTAATTCTATATACTATGTTGCAGGCCCAGTGCAGGCCAAGCGTATACCATAGCGAGCGGGTAACAACCAATGGAATTGCCAGGCTAATACCCGTAACAAAAAGATATATAAGAATTGCCGGGCCATCGGCAAGCTTGTGTATGTGGTTGAGCACATAAACTACCGACGAAAAAACTACAAATGCCGTGGATGAATACTTTGAAGGCCAGTGTGCATATACATAAGCACGGGTAACTACATCTTCAGCAAGCGACGGCAGAAATACGCCTACGGCAAAAATAGCAGCCTGTCGTATCAAATCGGCAGTTGGCGGCACAGCTATAACCTGCTCCAGACCCATAGCCAGCGACAGCGCAAACGATAGAAAATATATGACCAATCCGATACCAAGTCCTACCCACAGGCGGCTCGCGGCGCCCCTGCCCGGCGCCAGCCCGGTATCTTGTAGCCCATTCCGCCCCTGTAGTCGAGACAGTGAATAGGCTACGCAAGGCACAAGAGCCATAAGCCCAAGAAAAAGCGGAATATTATTCTGATAATATATCGCCGATTCTGCAAGCTGATAAATGCCGAACAGAACCACAAATCCCGGTAGCGCTTTGATACTCATATACTTACAACAATAGCTAAAACTTATAACCTATATGTACGGTCGGAAAGATAGAAAATGAATTTGACTCGTAAGTATACCCCTTAAAATCAGGCGTTTTTACAGGCATGTTATAGTCTACACTGCACCATGGAGTTATGTACAGATTTTTGAATGCCGTCTTTTTAAAGAAGAAAAATCTATAGCCGGTATGAATGCCTACGCTTACTGTATGCTCGGCCGATTGCTGCATGCTCTCTGTATGCTTTATCTCGCTTATGCTGTAGCCGCCGCCTATGCCTGCAAACCATGTTTCCTTTTTATTGAGTAACCGGTTGATTTTTATGCCTGCGCCATGGGTGTACACTTCAAATCCTTTGTTACCGGTATAGCCTTCAGGTTGGGTTATGGCAAAAATGCCCACATCGGCGCGCCAGCGGTTGTGTACTACTATGCCATGTACGGAATAACCTTTTAGCGCATATGCTATTGGGTCTATCTCTGCTTCAAATCTTGTTTTTCTTGTGTCTTGTGCGTTTGCCGGAGTAATGCTAAGGGCTGCAAGCGCTATCATTGCTAACTTTTTCATGTCGCTTATTTAATTGTTTTAGGTAATGGAATTCCATTGAATGCCGGCAATGCCAACATTGTTAGATAATTTAGAATATAATTGTTCTTGATTTTTAGCT
>CAZLPE010000075.1:0-17824 GCA_964561325.1 uncultured Flavipsychrobacter sp. | reverse complement strand
GTGGTCCCTCAGGGACTCGAACCCTGGACCCGCTGATTAAGAGTCAGCTGCTCTAACCAACTGAGCTAAAAGACCATTATTATTAGAGTGCAAATGTAGTTAGATTTTGCGACTTAACAATGATAGAATAGCACTCATTTTGGCATTACGGCTCCCGAAGTAGGCATTTGTGTTGTTGCAACCACAGCTTTTATAGTGTAAAATAGCCTACCATAAACACAGTATACCATAATCAATATACATACTGAATTGAAATGCTGCAAAATAAAAGCGAAAGCGACACTACCCCACCCTGCTAATTGCAATCAATGATTCTTATTGCCCCCTCTACAAATTTTGGACTAAATTGCCGGCTCAATCGCTATTATAGCGCCACATTTATTAAAAAAATTGCGGAACAAAAAATACAAGCAAACCAAAACCATAATAACATGACGCCAAAAGTATATATAGCATCAAGAATTTCCGAAGGAAATCGCCTTTTCCCGGCAGAAATCCATATCGAAGACACCGAAATAATGCTCAAATTCCCCGGCATTTTTAGCGGCAAATCAAGGCATATTGTGTACCAGCAAATTGAGGGCGTCAATATCGACACCCCAATGATTGGCTACTCTACTATCACCTTCGTGGTAGGCGGCGAGAAGCTTGTAGGGCACGGATTTACCGAAGATGACGTAACGGAGATAAAACAAATTTGCACCGAAAAAATCAGGTTAAGCAGCCCGGTCAATTCCATTGCCAACGCTATCAGCTCGGCGGTTCCGGGCAAAGCGCAGCATCAATTCAGCGTTGCCGACGAACTAAAAAAACTCAAAGACCTCCTCGATATAGGCGTTATCAATCAACAGGAGTTTGAAAAGCAAAAGGCAAAACTGCTCAATTACTAAAACTATTTATACATACGTCCCCATGGCGGCTTGCAGCGTATTACTTAGTAGTATTGATAAAAACGGCAATGGCTGCCCAAAATGGAGCAGCCATTGCAACAAAGAATGTATTCAGAGCAATTAATACTTTATGCCGGTAAATGTGTACGGCGTACCGCCAACAATTAGATTAAAGGTAAGCGTATCGTTGTTTAGGCTGCCATCGCCATAAATAGTGGTAGCAGGTATGCCGCAACCATCATCGAAATTTTGAGATGAAATGGTAAAAGCATCGCCTGTTGATACGCATTGTATTGTTACATAATTTTCGCAAGGATTTACGCCCACTGTATAAGGCAAACTAAATGTTGTCTGATTATCGCCGGCATTGAATGTAATAGATGTACCCAAACCTGCGCCCGTAGACGTACCCTTCCACAAACCTACAAAACGGGCTGCCTGATTCATAATACCACGAGTGCATACATAAGTCTGCTGACCGCCCGGCAACCAGCCCATATTTAGTTTCAGCGTTAGCGTACCGGTATTTCCGCCCTTTACGTATCCTTCCAGCGTTCCGTACATACTCACCATATGCATTACGTCACAGTCGTCGCGCAGTGTTTGCGGCGGAAAATTTATAACGTTGCCATTAGCATACCCGCTAATCAATGTGTCGCGCACACAGCCCGGATTGCCAACAGGTATCGTAGCCTGAACTTTTACACCAGTAGCGCCTTGTACAAATGTTATACTAAATGTTTCGCCCTTCAGATTAATACCGTTCCATGTACCTAAATACCGTTCAGCATCGTCTGTACTACCTGTGTTGGTTACTTTGTTACATCCCGCTATGGAGAAAGCAACAATTGCAAAAAAAGCAACAATCGCTGCAAAATAACCGCGCTGGCGACCGATATAAATTCCGTGTGTCATTTCGTTGTAATGAGTTTAGACGCAATTTAATACATTTTTCAGAATTGCCTTATTAAAAATGCAGCGGATTTTCCTCCGCTGCATTTTTAATAAGGTATGGTTAGCGCACTGTGCAAACATATTCACGGCGCTCAAAAAACCACTGAACTACTTTTTAGGATCAATACTCTTTATTTTTAGAATTACAGGCACTATATCGTGCTCCACACCATCGTGCTCAAACGCCATTTTATTCTGATCAAACTTAACATCGGCATTATGCATCAGGCGTTTTCTGAAAAAACGATTCATATCGTCAATAAATCCATTGTCTTTATTCTTCTTCACATCGGCTATATAATCATCGAAAGCGGCAATCTTCGCTTTGGCGCAAAACATAACAATGTAATCTGTCCCAGATTTCTTGAGCGTTAGCGTTTTATCGGGCGACGGCATCAGCGCTTCTGCGCCTTTGAAAGAGACCAATGGCGTTTCATTGTAGCCAAAATTCTTATTGTCTTCTTTAGCGCGTGGAAACAAAACCGAAACCTTGTTATCTGCGCTTATACGAAATACATAAATATACTGTTCTTTCTCATTGCTTTTGGCAAGCAACTGAAACTGCTGACCCACACTCCAGAATTTTATATCTGTTTCGTAGCAGGTCTCTTTTGCATTGTAGGTGGTCTTAGCCGTCTGATATTTATCGCTACCCTGCTGCTTGTACAGGAAGCTCAACTCAGCGCTATAATGCAACTTCTCGTATATATTGGTTCTGTTGGCGCGTGCCAGATATATGTTATACGCATACTTACAAAAGCGTCCGTAATCTTCATATTTCACCCAGCAAAAACCATCGTCGCCCCATTTTTCACCCCAGCTATTCATCAGCTCAAAGGCGCCTTTTGCATCGTCGTATCCTACCACAGTCAACGATTGCGCGCCTGCGGTATCCTTAGGAGCAACTTCGGGATGCCACATTGCATCTTTGCCTGAAACGCTCTTGAAGTTTTCAAGTATAGACATTGCTATGATAACCGGCTTACCCGCGGCTATGCTCATTTTTGTTTTCTGTATTTTGGTTGCGCCGTCCGCAGTGGTCGGAAACAGCGCTTCAAAATCGCGCGTAGCATTCATAGATGCTTCCTTGCGCAACGTATCGTTTGGTAAAATATTGCAAGTTTTCGGATTAAACTGTGCAGCATTGCATGCGCCCGTTACATTGAGATAATTGAGGAAATCGGGCAAAAAAACACCAGTATTACACTCCTTGGCGCCTACCTTCATTTGGTTGTATATAAACGGCGCAGAAAAGGCTCTATCGGTTATTGCTTTGCGATTTGAGGCCAATTCGCGCTGTGCATGCAGTATGGTTAGCGCGCTATAACACACGCTCCAGCCAACGCTGCTATTCAACTTTCCCTGATTGCCAGCCATTGGCGCATACTTTTTCAAACTAACCGCGCCAGGCATATCCACATGCCACTCCCCCTCATACATGCTCTGTATAGGCATGCTATTATATATACTATCGTTAAACACTACACCCAACATATGCGCAGAATCCACCTTCTGTGCAAAGGCGTTAGCGCCCACTATTGGCAACAACAAAAAAAGTAATCGCTTCATAACCAGACATCATTTAGGGGTTCAAAATAGGTATTTTTTTCAAGAAACGACCAGTATAACTGAACGCTTGACAAACACCCTATTACTCATTAAACAGCAAATTAATAAATACAGTGTGTTGATGGGGCTGCAATTAATTAAAGTTTTCAAAAAATTTCACAAACGAGCCAGAATATTCGGCCACATAACGCGTCTACCTGAATTTATTAACTAGGGCAAATACAAACTATAGCGGGCATTTTTAAACATTGGAGCGTGTTTTGCATTACGTTTTCTCTGCAAAACACGAACAAGCATATAACAAATACCTGCTGCGGAACATAACGCCAACTACGATATGAATTTTAACTTTTGAATTTTGAATTTCTATCATTTAATTAACGTACCTTTGCAGCCGCTACGCTACATTGGCGATAGCATTATTTTTTTAAAGTTCTTTATTAATGAATTCTTTTTCATCCTTCCCAATGCGGGAAGAATTGACGCGAGCTATTTCTGACCTTGGCTTTGAGACGCCTACTCCTATTCAATTAAAAGTAATACCTCAACTATTATCGGAGCCCATAGATATTATTGGGTTAGCTCAAACCGGTACTGGCAAAACGGCCGCTTATGGCCTGCCATTGCTCCATCATGTAGATGTTGCTGTAAAACATGTACAATGCCTGGTGCTTAGCCCCACACGCGAACTCTGTATGCAGATACAAGAGGAAATGACCCGCTATGGCGCAGAAATGCGCGGACTGCGCGTAACAGCAGTTTACGGCGGCGTGTCTATTAGCGGACAAATAAAAGATGTGCGTTCCAATCCACAGGTTATCGTGGCTACTCCCGGTCGCCTTATAGATTTGCTGGAGCGTAAAGCCATCAATCTGGATCTATTGAAATTTGTTGTGCTCGATGAAGCCGATGAAATGCTGAATATGGGCTTCAGAGAAGATATAGATGTAATTCTGAAAAACACGCCTGCGCGCGAGCACACTTGGCTGTTTTCTGCAACTATGAGCAATGAAGTGCGCGGTATTGCCAAGCGCTTCATGAAAGATTGGAAAGAATTTGCGGCAGGACAGGCAAACGTAACTAACGAGAATATAGACCACCAGTACTACGTTGCCAACCACCACAATCGCTTCGAAACTTTGCGCCGTTTGCTCGATTTTACACCCGGCATATACGGTATAATATTTACGCGCACCAAGCAAGACTGTCAGGAAATATCTGAAAAGCTAATGAAGATGGGCTACCACGTTAGTCCGCTACACGGCGATATGGATCAGAAAATGCGCAGCAAGGTTATGGAACGCTTTAAGAACAAACAGTTGCAATGTATTGTTGCTACCGATGTTGCTGCACGCGGAATAGATGTAAACGACATTACGCACGTTATCAATTACGAACTACCCGACGATCCGGAAGTATATACGCACCGTAGCGGACGTACTGCAAGAGCTGGCAAGTCTGGTATTTGTATGTCTATCGTTTCTCCAAAACAGATCTCCAATATTCGCCAGATAGAACGTCTCGTTAAACAGAAGTTCCACAAGAGCGACATACCGGATGGCGCAGAGATCGTTAGAAAAAAACTATTTTTCTATCTTGAGCAAATTGCCGGCGCTGAGCCGCAGGCCGATTTCGCTAAATTGTATCGCGATTCTATCCACGAAACATTTGCTGAAGTTGACAAAGACGAATTGATACGCAAACTTATATGGTTGCAATTGCGCGACGTTATAGATGCCTACCAAGACACCGAAGACTTAAACGCAGGATATGCTACTAAAGAACGCGGATCGCGTACAGGCAGATCAGTAAGATTATTTATTAATCTTGGCGAAAAAGATGGCCTTAATGCACAAAAGTTGCTGCAATTCATTACTGAATCTACCGATGTTGACCCAAGCGCTATAGAGCGTATGACAGTTCGCGAAATGAGTAGTTTCTTTAATGTTCCGAGCGACGCTTCAGAATACATTATTGAACATCTTTCGTCTAAGAAATTTAAAGGCAGAAAAGTACGCCTTGAAGAAGCCGAGCAACGCTCAGAAGGCCCCGCAGGCCGACCAAGCGGCGGTTATGGCGGCGACAGAGGTCGTCCGCGTACAGGCGGATCACGTTTTGGCGGCGAATCGCGCGGATATGCTGATCGCGATGGCGGCGGCGGCGGATACAAAGGAAAAAAGAGATATTAAACCCTGCTTTTAGCCGGGTATTATAAAGAAGGTGATTAATAAAACACCTTATACACCACTGAAGCATACAAAAATAGCCGCTGTAAAAAGCGGCTATTTTTTTTATGTACTGGTTTTCCTTTATTCTGCGTCTTGCTTAGGCTTACGCAACTTGTTTATTTCGTCTATTAGTTTCTGATTGTTGTGGATGTATTCATATTCCAGCGCAGCGCCCTTAGCAGTTTCCATAGATTTTTTTGCTGCAGCCACGGCATCGTCTTTATGACCCAGTCTGCGCTCTATACGCGCTTTCAGGTACCACATATAGTATGCTTTAGGGTCTTGCTCTATAGCCGAATCTACATAACGCTTAGCAAGATCCATGTTCTTATCCATTTCGTAGTAGTAATTGGCGGCCTGGAAGTAAGGCTTTGTGACTGGCTTGTTCAATACGCCCTCTATATTTTGTTGTATTCTGTCGCCGTTTTTAGCTACAACCGGCAGCACCACTTTTGTGCGCTCCCATAGCATTTCTATCTTACAAGACACGAAAGTGATGTCCGACACCTGAATTGTAAATGTCTGCACATCGGCTTCAAGCATAGTTGGCTTTACTGTAAAGCGGGCTACATCAAACTCTTTCGGCAACCCATCGGCAGTCCAGCCGGCGGCGCCGGTATTGAGTATCACCTCCCAGCTTGTTTTGTTGGGTATAGTGTATACAGCATATTCGCCCGCCTTGATTTTCTGTCCTGCAATTTCCACATCTTCGCCAAATTTTATCTTAGTGGACCCATTTGCGCCAGTGCGCCACGCTTTGCCAAATGGCACCACATCGCCAAATATCTTGCGCCCGCGCATAGACGGCCTACTGTAGGTGATATCTATATTAGATGTTGAAAAGTCCTGCGCAACCTTTGCAGTAGGACTCAGCGAAGGCAGTTTGAGCGGACTCTGCGCAAAACCTGCCGACGTAGCCGCAACAAATAATGCGGTAAAGAAAAGATGCTTCATGTTTTTTATTTTTTGAAACTGCAATTTACAAAGTAAGTAACGAAGTTTATGCAGGAAAAAACATATAGGCATATTGTTATTTACAGCCATAAAAAACAAACAGGTATACATACAGCCCAAAAAATTTGAAACGTATATAGCTATTAAATGTAGCTACCGCTCCTGCATAACGAGCTATTGGGCACCGGCTTTTAACCAAATTTTTAAAAGCAGAGCCAAATATTAATTCTTAAATTGCACTTTCACTTTTTAATAAGCTAAACCGCAATACTATGAGCATCAGATTAGGAGACACAGTACCCGACTTTACTGCCCAGTCAACACAGGGCGAGTTAAACCTGTATTCTTACCTTGGCGATAGCTGGGGCGTACTATTTTCGCACCCGGCCGACTATACGCCTGTATGTACTACCGAGCTGGGACGTACAGCGCAACTTAAAGATGAATTTGCGAAAAGAAACGTAAAAGCCATAGCCGTAAGTGTAGACCCCGTAGATAAACACGACGGCTGGATAAGCGACATTAACGAAACCCAACATACTATTGTAGACTTCCCTATAATAGCCGATGCAGACCGTACGGTAGCTACGCTATACGATATGATTCATCCCAACGCTTCAGCCACGGCCACGGTGAGGTCATTGTTTATTATAGGGTCCGACAAAAAACTAAAACTATCTATCACCTACCCAGCATCTACTGGTCGCAACTTTACAGAAGTGCTTCGCGTGATAGACTCGCTACAGCTATCAGCAGAATATAGCGTTGCAACGCCCGCTGACTGGAAACAAGGCGACGACGTGATTGTGGCGCTTAATGTGTCGACAGAAGATGCCCAAACGAAATTCCCCAAAGGCGTAAGGGTGGTAAAACCATATCTGAGATATACGCCGCAGCCCAACTTATAAAATACTTTGCTGCTAAGCATCGCCTTTCCTGTAGTAACGCTGCCGGGAAGGCGATGTTATTTTACAGGTTCAACATTTAAAGCATACAACCAATACCTGATACCTAAATGCTCCGGCAATTCTTTTACAATGGTAAACCCAAGGCTTTCGTAGATGGCGCGAGCGGCGTGCATTATCTCAGATGTGTGTAAGGCTATCATGCGCTCGCCAGATTCGCGCGCAAGAGCAATGCACTGTTGCATCAATTGCTTGCCCAATCCCATCCCTCGGCAATCGGGCGATACACCCACCAACCGTACATAACTCCATTCGGCGGGATAAATTGGGGTAGGATGACCCGACGCAATAAAATAGGCCATACCAACAATACGTTCTTCGGCCACCGCAACAATGCAGGTAGACATATCGAGCAAAACACTTGTTCGCTCAGTCGACTCAAGATTGGTTTTCATCAACAACCAATTATCCGGCGTCAGATAATTGGCAAATTCGCTGTAAGCCGTCAAACCAAGTGCAGTGAGCTCATTAATATCAGCGTCGGTTGCGTTACGAAATTGAATTTCCATAGAGGATATTTTCATTTGATAGGATAACCATTACGCTTATTGTATTTGTATTGCAACAATATACTCGTCGCCCTCTGGTTTTAACGACAGTACTACTTTACTTCTAAATCCTCCGGCAAAATGCAAGGAATTGATATCGCGCGTCAGATCCCCCTTCAATATGTATTCTATCTCGTAGGTATCTTCTTGCCCTTCTTTGGGATGCGATTCTGTTTTTGAATACTCTGGCAACGCAGCTGCAATTTCTTTAGCCAACGCATTGTATTTATTCTTTGCCTGCTTTAACGTTTTAAACGGTGCGTAGTTAGCAAGATAAGCTTCTGTAGGCTCAGAAATAATCTGATTAAACCCGTCATTTACCAGATCAACCGAAGGCTGAAAATACCTGCCCATGCCATCTTTGCCAACCTTGCTTTTCAAAAATTCAAATCCAGTATTAGCGTGTTGCGCTATATACCTTAGCTTGTATACAAAGGGGCTATCGCTGGTGCAAATAGTTTTCTTGCTATCAAAGTAAAACAATTGAACCCCAAATTTGCCCATTGTGCGCGCATCTCGGGTAGTAAGTATAAAATAGTAAATACCGGAAAATGGCGCCTTGAAAGGCATTTTTATTTTACTACCCAGCGGCGCAAACAAAGATTCATTGTCGTGCTTCCATATACCGCCTTTTAGCGAAGAATCGCGCACAAACACCGAACCTACATAATCTCGCGACTCGTACAGAAAATACATTAAATCGTCTTGGTGCAATCTTATAGGCAAGTAATAAGCATATCTGCCGCTATCGAAAAAACGCGAACGTTCTGTTAAGGCATTCTTTATATAAGTGTACTGTACAACAGAATCAATATTTTGCGCAGAAGCGCCGAAAAAACTACCCGACAACAACATTACCAACAACAAAAATCGTCTGTAAGCCATATAAATAATACAATAATTTGCCGCAAGATAAACCATTGACTGTATAAAGAGTGCAATACAATCAATTTTCGGGCTTTGTTAACCAAATGAAAGTCGCTGTTAATACTATTTTTGACGCTTTCACAAAACAACCTGATCGTTTTTTTGATAATCTGAACCGACTGTCGGGCAAAGCCCCCTTTATTAATTATCTTGCAGCCTCATTATAAATGATACAGGCAAAACCTATGGTTAATGCCTTGTTGCTAACTTTTGCAATTTTATGGATTATAAAAGATATTTAATAACCGCCGCCCTACCCTATGCCAATGGGCCGGTGCATATTGGTCACCTTGCAGGCTGCTATTTGCCAGCCGATATATATGTGCGCTACCAGCGTGCCCGCAAACGCGATGTGAAATTTATATGCGGCAGCGACGAACATGGCGTGCCTATTACCATTCGCGCAATGAAAGAAGGCATAACGCCGCAAGATGTTGTAGACAAATACCACAAAATAATCAAGGATAGTTTTGTGGACATGGGTATTTCGTTCGATATTTTTTCCAGAACATCTAACGAAGTGCATCACGATACTGCTCAAGCTTTCTTTACAAAACTATACGATGCCGGTTTGTTTGAAGAGCGCGAAAGCGAACAGTATTACGACGAGGCTAAAGAAATGTTTCTTGCCGACCGCTATATTGTGGGCACATGCCCTATATGCGGCAATGACGGCGCTTATGGCGATCAATGCGAAAAGTGCGGATCATCGCTCACGCCCGAGATGTTGCTCAATCCGCGCAGCGCATTAAGTAGCTCTGCGCCGGTAAAGAAAATGACCAAACACTGGTATTTTCCGCTCAACAATTATGAGCAATGGCTGAAAGAATGGATAGTAGAAGGCAAGAAGGATAGCTGGAAACCCAATGTTTATGGCCAATGCAAAAGCTGGCTCGACAATGGCCTGCATCCGCGCGCTATGACCCGCGATAGCGCTTGGGGCGTACCTGTGCCAGTAGCCGACGCCAAGGGCAAGGTGCTCTATGTGTGGTTTGATGCGCCTATAGGCTACATAAGCGCCACCAAAGAACTAACCAACCAATGGAGCGACTACTGGAAAAGCGAAGACACCAAGCTGGTACACTTTATAGGCAAAGACAACATTGTGTTTCACTGCATCATATTTCCGGCAATGCTCAAAGCCCATGGCGGCTTTGTGCTACCCGAAAATGTACCTGCCAATGAGTTTCTGAATCTGGAAGGCAAAAAAATATCTACATCGCGCAACTGGGCGGTGTGGGTAGATGAATACCTTAAAGACTTTCCCGATCAGCAAGATGCGTTGCGCTACGTGCTGTGCGCCAACGCACCCGAATCAAAAGACAACGACTTTACATGGAAGGACTTTCAAGACCGGGTAAATAACGAATTGTCGGCCATATTGGGCAACTTCGAAAATAGAGTTTTTGTGCTGATGCACAAACTGTGCAAAGGTCGCGTGCCCCCGGTAGATCCAGAATATGTAACAGATGCCGATAAAGCGCTGATGCTGGAAATACAACAAACTAAAAAACGCGTAGAAGCGGCCATTGAGGAGTACAAATTCAGAGACGGCCTGGCAGAGGTGATAGATCTGGCGCGCAAAGGCAACAAATACCTGCAAGACAATGCCCCCTGGAGCCTTGCTAAAACGCCCGAATTACAGGCAGAAAACCAAAAACGAATAGACATTTGCATACACATTTGCCTGCAACTGACTGCCAATATTGCTATACTGATCAATCCGTTTTTGCCGCACACAGCTACAAAAATGTGCAAAAAAATGAAAGTAGTAGCCCGTATGCTGGAATGGGAAAATGCAGGCAGAATGGATCTGCTTAAAACAAACTACCCGCTGCTGGCGCCCGAACTGCTGTTTAGAAAAATAGAAGACGCAGAAGTAGCCCAACAAGTAGAAAAACTAAAAAACACACTACCCATAGAAACAACGCCTGCAATGGAACAAATAACAGAACAAAATATAGCCCCGGAAGCCGCTGTAGCGCCAGAAACGGCTACGGCTATTGCGCCGCAAAAACCAGAAATAACTATAGATGAGTTTTCGAAAATGGACCTGCGCGCCGGCACTATAGTAGCTGCCGAAAAAGTAGCAAAAGCTGATAAACTGCTGAAGCTGGAAATAGATCTGGGCTTTGAGGTGCGCACCGTAGTATCGGGTATTGCTATGCACTTTACCCCAGAAGAAATAATAGGCAAGCAGGTAACGGTAGTGGCCAACCTTGCGCCGAGAAAAATGCGCGGCATAGAAAGCAAGGGGATGATACTAATGGCGCAAAACGGCGACGGCAAACTGATTTTTGTATCGCCTGTAGCCACTGCCGACAACGGTAGCGAGGTACGCTAATAGACTACATTTTCTTTACACATAATCCTTCGGCAATACGCGAAACAGATTCCGCCATCCGCTCTATGCGGGTGGCGTCTTTGTCTGGTGCATGTATGTAATCCAGATAAGCCTTTTGCTCGCCGGTGGGCAGCAATTGGTAGTTACGCCATGCTGCGGGCTCATCTTTCAGGCAGTCCAGAAAATCCTCGGAATAGTCCCGTAGTTGTTCGGCTCTGAACAGTTTTACCCTTACGGTTTGGCCTGCCTCCTTTTTTATTATTTTTCTTATAGCCGCTTTCACTGGCAGAAAGAGCCGGTTGTTGCCCATAGGCATAAGGTGGGTGGCGGGTAGCGTATAGTCGTCTATGTAGCCAGTCACTTTTACCCAGCCGAAAGGCTTCGTCTTGTCCTGCCACAATTCTGGTATGGGCGCATAGGTCCAGCCGCCCTTTCCGGGATATCGTTCCAGTAGTATTTCAGCGTCGAGTATAGGATTTTCCATAGTTAAAATTAAAAGTTAAAAATAGCAAAGCGCCGCCTAAATCACAGTATTGATCAACTGGTTGCCTACTTTATAACTGCCGTTTGTTGTATTGGAGTATATTTGCAGACAAATTTGCAACTTGTATGAAGTCGAAAACAGTCTGGTGGATCAGCATAATAAGTATAGTAGTTATTGTTGTGCTTATCGTAGTTGCAAAGCGGTCTGATAGCGACGAGATTAAGGTAGCGGTAGAAAAAACCGCGCATCATACTATTACCGAAACCGTAACAGCCAGCGGCAAAATATACCCGGAAACAGAAGTGAAAATAGCCCCCGAAGTGAGCGGCGAGATAACAATGCTGAACATACAGGAGGGCGACAGCGTGCATAAGGGGGAGGTATTGGTAAAAATAAATCCGGCTATCTACAATTCCATGGTTAGTCAGGCAGCAGCATCTGTAGAGCAGTCTAAAGCGAGCGCTAACAATACGCGCGAGATGATGGCGCAAGCTGAGTCGCAGTTTGAACTGGCGCAGGCTACCTACAACAGAAATAAAAAACTGTATGAACAAAAAGTAATTTCGGCTCTGGAATTTGAACAGGGCGAAGCCTCGTTCAAATCGGCTAAAGCCTCGCTGGACGCAGCAAGAGCCTCTACAAGCGGCGGAAAATACAGCATACAGGGCGCACAAGCCAGCCTGACGCAAGCTCAGGAAAACCTGCTGAAAACAACCATCATAGCGCCAACAAGCGGTATAATATCTGAACTGAACGTAAAAAAAGGTGAGCGCGTAGTGGGTACTGCGCAAATGGCCGGTACCGAAATGCTAACCATTGCCGACATGAGCCGAATAGAAGTACGGGTAGATGTGAGCGAAACGGATATATCTAAAGTAAAAATAGGCGACACAACCATTATAGAAGCCGACGCATACCGCAATCGAAAATTTAAAGGCGTGGTTTCGAAAGTAGCGGTAAGCAGCAAGAAGTCGGGATTGTCGTCGGGCAACAGCGCTGAGCAGGTTACCAACTATACGGTGCATATACTAATACTACCCAGCAGCTACGAAGACCTGACAACCAAGCTGGCCAAAGGTAAATTCCCCTTTAAACCCGGCATGTCTGCATCGGTAGAAATTCAAACCAATCGTCAGGAAAACATTCTTTCGGTGCCCGTGAACGCCATCACCACCCGCGACTGGCCCGACAGCATGAAAAATCTGGCAGGCTATGGCAATGACAACATCAGGCAGGTGGCATTTGTATACGACTCTGCTGCAAAAACAGTAAATATTCGCGATGTAAAAACGGGATTGCAAGACAACAAATACCTGCAAATAACCGAAGGCCTCAAAGAAAACGAAGAAGTGGTAATAGCTCCTTATGGCGCAATAGCGCGAACGCTGAATGATAAAACAAAAGTAAAAATTGTAGATAAAGACAAACTCTTTGAAGCAAAACCTAAGGATTAGGTTTTACAGACATAAATCTATGCTGTAGCGCGCAATACCGACTATAAACTTTAGAAGGTTGCTGTAGTGTATTTTAGATTTTGGTTTACAAATGGTAGACCCTATCCTGTTTCAATTTTTCTTCATTATCCCTTACATTTGAGTTTGGGTCAATTAATTTATTTTGAACGAATCGCAATTAGGACAATTAGGTATAATAGGTAATGGTAGCTGGGGCACCGCCCTCGCCAAAATATTGACAGATAACGGCAATAACATACACTGGTGGGTGCGCAACGAGGAGGCAATTGCCTACCTGAACGAACGACAACACAACCCCCACTACCTGACGTCTGTGCGCTTTATGGCAGACACGATACGACCAACGAAAGAACTGAAAAATATGCTGGAGCAATGCGACACTGTTGTGTTTGCAGTACCGTCGGCATATGCACAAGGTGTGATAGAACAGGTAGATAAAAATATATGGCAGAAAAAAAACATCATATCTGCAATTAAAGGTATACTACCCGACTCTAAATTGCTGCTGAACGACTTCCTTACTACCCAGTTCGATTACCCGCTGGAAAAATACATATCTATAACCGGCCCTTGTCATGCCGAAGAGGTTGCTTACGAACGGCTATCGTACCTTACATTTTCTGGACTCGATGATAGCCTTGCCGAGACCGTGGCCAATACGTTTGCCAATACGTACATCAACACTACATTCAATCACGATATTTGGGGCGCACAATATGCCGCTGTGCTCAAAAACATATACGCTATAGGCGCTGGCATAGCCCGCGCGCTCGACTATGGCGATAATTTTCTGAGCGTGTACATCACCAATTGTTACCGCGAGATGTACCACTTTTTGCAAAGCCATTTTGAAAAGGTGCATCCATCAAACGAGCATCCTGATTTTCATACAAGCGCCTACCTTGGCGATCTGTTGGTAACCTGCTATTCGCTTCACAGTCGCAACCGCACTTTTGGGGCTATGATAGGCAAAGGCTACACCGTAAAAGCGGCTATGCTGGAAATGAACATGGTAGCCGAAGGCTACTACGCAGCCCGCGGAATGCAATCGATATCAAAAAACTATTCTATACCGATACCTATTGCCACCTATGTATATAAAATGCTTTGGGAAGACCTCAATCCATCGGATGGGTTTCTGAAACTGGAAAAAATGATGAGCTAAATATCCACAAAGCCGCCTAATGGGTGGCTTTGTTATTTGCGGGGTATCTCGATTGTTGCCACATGGGCGGGGATAATACAAAAATTCCTTTCGGCAGAATCTTGCACAATAAGCACATAAAGACCAAAAACCAGTGATTAGATTTTTGTAAGATAGCGTACTTTTAGTACTGCAATTTTGGGTATCAGAACAAGCCAAATTGTGCATACCCGGTTTACGGACAAAAGAAATTTTATTGGCAAAAATCATATTCATAACCTCCCGTTTTCCTTATCCGCTTACAAAGGGCGATAGGCTGAGGGTGTATTTTCAAATAAAACACCTGGCCAAAACCAATGAAATTCACCTCATAGCCATAAGTGACTCCGAAATACCCGATAGCGATCTGAAAGCGGTAGCGCAACATTGCGCATCAGTTCAGGTATATGTACTGCCACTATACAAAAGGGCGCTGCAACTGCTGCTCAGCCCTTTTAAAAAACTGCCTCTACAGGTAGCATTTTTCTACAACCATGGCATAAGAAAGAAAATTGAAGCGCGCATAGCGACCATTAAACCCGACAATATTCACTGCCACCTGATTCGCACAACCGAATACGTAAAAAACATAACGGGTATTAGAAAATCGCTTGATTTTATGGACGCTTTTGGAAAAGGAATGGAAAAAAGGGCGCAACTGGAAAACAACATTTTAAAACGCGCGCTTTTTGCCTATGAAAAACACCAACTATATCAATATGAAAAAAAGGTTTTTGACTTTATAGATTGCGCTTGTATCATTACAACACAAGACAAAAACTGGATACCGGACCCTAAGGCGCAAGACATTGTAGTATTGCCCAACGGCGTAGATTTTGAAGCGTTCTATCCGCAAAAACGCGCTAAAACATACGATATAGTATTTATGGGCAATCTGGATTACCCTCCAAACATTGTATCGGTCAACTACCTGCTGAAAGAGATAATAC
The DNA here is from genome assembly GCA_964561325.1 of uncultured Flavipsychrobacter sp. Classification (GTDB taxonomy): domain Bacteria; phylum Bacteroidota; class Bacteroidia; order Chitinophagales; family Chitinophagaceae; genus Nemorincola. The sequence continues at coordinate 2,353 of CAZLPE010000075.1, read as the reverse complement.
CCATAGTGCAACAGGCGCAACCTGATATTAAAGTATTGGTGGCTGGAACAGGGGCTTCAACAGAAATGAAACAATTAGGGTCAGCGAATATTCACTTCATCGAACATTTTGTGCACATAAGTGAGTCTATTGCTATCTCAAAAATAATGGTAGCCCCACTGATAGTACACATAGGCATGCCCAACAAAGTAGTACAGGCTATGGCGATGAAAGCGCCGTGCATTGTAAGCGGCTCATGCAACGTATCTATTGGCGCCGAAAATAATAAATCGATTATAGTGGCAAACACACCCACTGAATACGCAAATGCCATAATAGACCTGCTGACCAACGAGGCCAAAGCAATTGAAATTGCCGAGGAAGCATATACTTTTGTTAGGGAACACTATTCATGGGAGCGGCAGAACAGAATATTTACGGAATACATTCTCAACACCAATAGTTGATTAATTGCAACCAGTAAAATATAAGTCAGCATTTTTGAAACCGAAGTGTGATAGGGAGCAGCAAATACTAAATAAGCACACGAGCGCTGCAAAAAACACAAACTAATGAACGACACAAATAGGCCCTGCTTCGATATACTGATTATAGGGGGCGGACCGGCAGGCACGGGATTGTTGCTTAAGGCGCTAAAAGATGGAACAAATAATAACCTTTTTGAAAAGCGGATTGCATTAGTTGAGCAAACGAACCAGTTAGTATGTGGCAATCTTACCGGATATGATGTGAACAGCGATACCCTATCCGATGTTTTTCTGGAGTGTCTTGAAGGCGCAACGGGCGATGTGATTGATATGGAACTACTGAAAGCTGAAATAAAATGGATACAATCTTTCAACGGAAAATCGATTCCACTCACCAAATTGCACCGCTACTTAAACAAACTGGGCGAATTGCTCCGGAACGCTCTTACTGCCACTCAACAATGCACATTTTTCATGAATACCCGTGTAGATAGGGCTATACAAAATGCAGATGGCGCCTATGCGGTATATTTTTCGGGTAGAACCGAACCAGTGTTTACTCATAACATCGTATTGGCTACCGGCGGAAAACCCAACACACAAACGAGCGAGTATTTTGCCAATACCCTATCGCTCACTCCATATAAGCATAAAATAGTTCATTCAGATACGCTTTTGAAATCTGGATTGGAGCCTGCAACAATGGCAAAACTGATACACTCGCCAAAAGTTGTGATACTGGGCGGTAGCCATAGCGGTTTTTCGGTGGCGCATTATCTGTTGAACAATACAGAGGGGATTCCGTTCGGCAATGGGGATATACAAATATGGTCTACTTCGCAACCCAAAATCTACTTCAACAATCGGGCAGAAGCTTTAGCAAGCGGCTACCACGACTTTAATGATGAAGATTTTTGCCCGGTAACAGGTAAATTATATCGCTTAGCGGGCCTACGCATGGACGGGCGCACACTATTTATGCAGTTATACGGCATGGGGCAATTGGAAATAGAAAAACGGGTTGCGCACACAGTGTACACCAACCAAACCAAAACATTAGATGAACAACTAAAGTCGGCATCGCTGATTATCACCGCATTTGGGTATCAATTGAATATTATTCCATTTTTCGACGCCAACGGCAACGCAATACAATTCAGCGGCAGCAACGGCAATCATTGGGTAAACGATAACTGCGCGCTACTGGACGAAAATAAAAACACTATCCCTCATGTATACGCCACAGGCTTAGCCACAGGGTTCATACCCCGCGGCACATTAGGTGGCGAACCAAGTTTTCAAGGCCAAACAAACGGCATCTGGTATTACCAAAACGCTATTGCCGATTTGATTATGCGGAATATTGGGGTGGTGACTGTGTAAATTATAACAGGTGGTAGTTGAAAGTGCTTTGCTTTTGTGTGTGGGGGGAGAATTTTAATTCTTTGGGAAAAGTATAGATTCGTTAGTGATTCAAATTAGGCGCCGTGTGTAAACTGTCCCTCATCATTTTGAAAATGTTTTTGGTATAATTTTAACCGGAAATAGCTGATGAAAGATAGTATTCTTTTGGATTCGGCTTGACTATTAATGACAAGACCCTTTCGAACAAGGTTTTCAATTTGCTGGTCTAAATTAAGGGCTGGTTTAGTAAATTTCACCATAAAAAAAAGGCCACCCAAGATGCGCTTTAATCAATTAAGATCAAGAGGCGTGGGCAGCTCGTTCAATATAAAGGTATAAAAAATGATTCTAAGGTTGTTATTTCAGAAAAATATTTTGGTAATTAGCACAACCTTATATACATGTGTTAGCACATTTACGTTGTCGCATTGATATATATATGCTGAGATATGGATTCGAACCCTAGATACCCTTAGCGGTAT